>JAYUSJ010000157.1:0-51492 GCA_043755735.1 Verrucomicrobiaceae bacterium
GGGTGTGATTAAAAGTGGAACGCCCGAATCTTATAAATACCATAACTGTACTTTTTTGTACTTGTGCTTAGATTCCCGAGTCCATGAACAAAAAGGACACCGAGTTTAGCGAAACAGAACGAACAAAACGCCTCGCAGAGGAGCTACGCGAACACCCGCGTTTGAGGGAGCAAGTCGAGGCTATTTTGAGACTCGTGCGCAGCGGTGAAGGCCCTATTGGCAGGGCCGATGATGTCGAAAAACTCCTCATCCCGGAGGTCCGCAAGCTCGGCCAAACTGCCATGCAAGAATGGGCGCTCGGCGCGGAGGAGCGCTCTGCTGCACAGTTGCAGCGGGATTCGCCGGGTGCTCGCTGCTTGAAAAAAAAGCCCTGACTTGGTGGTGCGTTTACGGGCCTCTCATCGTTGAGGAGCGCGTCTGGCGGACGCCGACGGCAAAGTATTTGCGCGTGTTCAGCGCGGAAGCGGGCATCACCCCGCGCGGAAAGTCCCGCCCGCTTGAGCGGGTTTTATGCGACTTTGGAGCGGAGAGTTCTTTTGCCAAAAGCTGCCTCCGACTCAAGGAGCACTATGGCTTTGAACTCGGCCCTTCCGCGGTGCGCGAGGCCACGCTGTTTCACGCCGCACGGGCGGAAAAGAAGCTGGAGGCACACTACGCGGAGAACTTCCCGGGCATTACCCAAAAACGGACCCGCACAGATCGTCGTGCAGACGGATGGAACGATGATTCGCACCGTCGCCAAAGGGCGCAAGCGCAAGGATAAGCGCGAGCTCGAGTGGAAAGAAATGCGTCTGAGCGCAGCGTGCGCCCAAGGCAGTAAAAAAGTGCACTACGCCGCAGGCTTTACCAGCGTGGAGCAGACCGGCCGCCGCATGGCCCACTGCGCCCGCGCAGCAGGCTGGGCGCTGGAAAACCGAATCCACCTGATCGCCGACGGAGCCGATTGGATCTGGCTCCAAGCGAAGGAAATCTTCGGGGAACAATGCGACTTCCTTTTGGACTTCTACCACGTGAGCGAATACATCGCCGCCGCCGCCCCAAGCTGCCGCCCGAGCGATGAAAAAGGCTGGCTGCGAACCCAGCAAAAGCGACTCAAACGCGGAGCCTCCGAGCAAGTGCTCCAAGCAATGAGCGGGCACGAAGAAAGCGCAGCAACGCCCGAAGAACAAGCGCCCGTGCGGGCCGCCATCCGATACCTGAGCCGTCGGCGCGAGCAGTTGAACTACAAAGCAGCGCTGGCCAAAGAACTGCCCATAGGCTCCGGGCTCATCGAAAGCGGACACAAACACGTGCTCCAAGCGCGCCTCAAACAAACCGGCAGCGCATGGAATCCCCACAACGCCCACTCACTGGCCCAACTCCGCGTCCTGCGTTCAAACTCTCTTTGGGCTGAGTTTTGGGACGCCGACCTCGCCGCTTGATCGCACGTTCCACTTTTAATCACACCCGGGCGCACCAATCGTGTGATTCAATTCTGGATTTCGCGGGGATTTGCGGCAGGCTTTTCCGATGTTTGATCCTGATGAAACGGTGCCTTACACGGTTTGCGCTGAAGCTGGTCGGTTCACCGTGCTGGATTGGGAGGGGAATGTCGCGATGGTTTGCAGCGACGCCCGGAGCGCAGAGCAGTACGCTGTGCTGATGATTCAGGCTTTTCGGCGCGGTTATAAAGTCGGATTCCGAACGGCTCGGAAGCTTTGACGCCGAGGGGACTCAAAGACGCAGAGAGCGGGTCGAACTAAGGGATATTGGTGGTCATTTGCCCGGGGACTGTAATCGATATCACGCCCGCCCATGTGCACATGCACTTCGAGGTGTTGTCCAGCGCAGGCAAGTTCCCGATCATCACCGTCGGCGCGCCCGGAGTCCACGGTGCAGGAATCACCGGCATGCACGGCACCGGCGTGAGAACTCCCGAGGCTGCGGTGGTCGCGGCGGCGACTGCCGGATTGGTGATGGACATGCACATCCCAAAAGGCGGAATGTTCACGATCGGCTTTTGGTCCATGATGTTTGCCGCAGGTGGGCCGCCGACTAAGGTCATATTTACCGGCAGGACGATGAGCGTACTCGGTGCCATGCCGAAACTGCACATGAGAGTCGCGCCAGCTACTACTTGTTGAGGCATAGGTTATCTTCGGTTGAAGTTTGGATGTTCGGACAAGCTGGTTGGAACGCTGGTATTTTGGTGGTGCAGGATGAGTGCGTCAATTCAAGAGTGAGCCGAACCGGGCAATTCCCAAGGCGCTGACCGGCTGCAATTCGGGGGCTATTTGAAGGCATTGTAGGCGACCGTGAAATTGTCCTGGCGTGCTTTGTAGGAGTTTGTGTTTTTGTTCACGATGGCCGTGATTGCGTCCACGTCTTTGGCCGTGCTGCCGTGTTCCGCGAGTTTGTGGAGATTGTTCCTGATCCAAAAACACACTGCGGAGCGAACCGAGTGAGGGAACTCCGCCATGAGTCCCGGATTCGCGATAAAATCAGCCTGGGCGTTAGGATAAAGCTTGGCGTACTGGTCGCCAATTTCCTTGTAGTTGGACCGGAAGGTGACTTGCTTTAATCCGCGTCCACGAAAGTTCCATCCGTCGCCGCTGGCCACGCTTCCGTTTCCGTAGCGATTTCCATAGGCCTTGTTGGCAATGGCCTGTTGGTCCGCGGCGCGTGTGATTTTCTTGGTCTTTGGGTCTTTCTCGTAACCGTCGGTCGTGGCTTCGTCCTTGTGGTTGGCGTAGTAGCTGAAGGTTGCGATGAGGCTCTCCGGGCTGTAGTTTAAATTTTCGACGGTTGCTGCCATCGCAGAGCCGGCTTCCTGACGGACTTGCGCAAAGAAATGCGCCTTTCTCAACACAGAATCGAGACCGTATTTCGGCAGGTCGTTGTTCAATTCATCAGCAACCTGTTTGAGATAGTCGGCCTTTGCCTGCGGGAATATTTTTGCCAACTGTTCGCTCGTGATCGCACCGACCACGCTTTGGAAATTTACCGGGCTTCCCGCCACGCACTGATTGGGGACAAGCGACATCGCCCGGGAGTATTGAGTGCGGGCGAAAGCTCCTCCGAGCGCGGGGAAACCGGGGCGAAGAGGCATTTGTGTGGGATCACCAAAATCCCATAGTCCCAAACTTCCCGGGGTGTCGCCGTGGAGTGACCACGCGTTTGGATCTCCATGGTCATTGATGCCGAGGGTGCCGGGAGTGCGCGCGGGGCAAATGCCAGGCTTGAACAGGTCGCCGAGGCCGAGACTGACGGCAGGAGTTGAGTTTCCCATGGCATTTTCTATTATCAAGCTACGAGATTGGAACCAAGCACATTCGGGTGTGATTAAAAAGCGGGAAGAAGAAATCCCCATCCGAATGCCCGGAGATCGCCCGGCTAAAGTCGCTAACTATTTTACGGCTTGCTCACGTTCACGCGGTAAAACTTCGTCGTTCCGGTCGCGCTCGTGTCGGTCACCGTGCGTTCGTCGCCGTTGTCGCTCTGCGTGGTGTCGGCGAGCGGCTGCCAAGTGCCGCTGGTGAGCGAAGTGCGGAATTGCACGGTATAGCTGCGCCCGGCGACGAGCGGGGAAAAGATGGCGCGCTTCTGCGTGGGCTGGCTAGGCACGGGCGCGAGCGTGAGAGTGAAGCGCGAGGCGTTGTCGGTCGGGATGAGGCCGGTGGTGAACTCGAAGAGGTTTGTCTGGCCGTCGCCGTCAGGATCGAGCGCGGGCGCGGCATTCGGGTTGTTGAGGCCGAAATATTGGTTCTGCCACGCGTCATCGAGGCCATCGCCCGCATAGCTGCCGAAGTTGTCGGGGATGGTGTCGAGCACCGCGAGCCCGAGCGTGCCGGTGAAGCCGCGGGCGATGCCCTGCGCGGTGGCGGCGGTGTTTTGATAAACCGCGCCGCCCGTGGCGAGGCCGCCGCTGCTGAGGGAAAGCGGGCCGCTCACCGTGCTCCACGCGACACTCGCGGAGGGGACGGCGAGGAAAGTCGCATCGTCGAGCGCGAGGAATGCTGCGACCTGGAGAGTGGCACCTTCATTCACCGTGAGCGGCGATGCGCTGAGCGCGAGGCCGGTCGCGTCGTAGAGTTGCGCGGCGTAACCGGCCTTGAGCGTCTCGGCAGGCGCGGCGACGGTGGAGATGCCGGCGACTCCGCCGAGGCTGCCGTCATTCGTATAGATCGCGCTCGTGGCGCGCTTGCCCCCGGCGTCGGCGGTGTCGGTGAGTATGGAATAGCTCGCGCTGGTGCGCGGACCGGCGTGGAGCGCGGCGGAAGCGGCACCGAGCGCGCTGGCGATAATGATGAGGCGTTTCGTGTTCATGGTTTTCTATTCGGGCTGTTGCATGAGCCACTCTTCGTAGCTGCGTTTGGGGATGGAGAGGGAAGCGGCGCTGAGGGTGGCGGCGGTTTTTTCTTTGGCGACGAAGACAAGGAAGCCACCGGGCATCTCGATGACGGCGCTGACGTCGCCGGGCTTTTGCAATTGGACGCGCAGCACCTTTTGCAGTTCAGGATCGAGGTCATCAAAGTAGAGCTTCTGTTTCCCCGGCGCGGCTTTGTCCGGCGGCGTGAGTGGCTGCGCGACCTGCGCGGTGGCTTCGTTGCTGTAGGCTTTGCTGGCGGATTTCGCCTCCGTCGGAGTCGCGGGAGCGGGGGCAGGTTTGTCGTCGGCGGGGCGGGGCGTGAGCTGCCACGTCACGTCGTGCAGGTTGGCGACGGGCTTCTTCGCCAGCAGGTCGGCACGGGCAGTGTCCGCTGCCTGGCGCTGGGCGGCGTGGAGCTTATCGTCGTTGTCAAAGCGCGAGCGCAGTTCGCGCTCGACGATGATGGGCCGGGCCATGGCGGCGGCGAAGCGCGCGGCGTCATCGCCGAGCGCGTGTTTGATCTCCGCCAGCACTTCCGGCGCGCGGGTGGTGGTGTTGATGCGCTCCACCTCCGCGTCGAGCATCGCAGGCGTAATCTCCACGCCATAGACTTTCCCGAGGGCGGTTTCCTTGTGGTGATCCTGATGAACCAGCTTCTCGATCATTTCGCGCGGCATTGCCTGCTCAAAGGACTGCTTCGTCCCCAGCCGGTGCGCTTGATAGACGCGCTCGATGGCCGCGCGATTCGCGCACTGCGCGGCGAAATCGTCGGCTCGCACCAGCTGAAGCCCTGGCGCCAGAAGCAGCGCGGCGAACCAGTAATGGATACGAAGCATAAAGGCTGTGCCGCACGCCATCATGGCCGCTGATAGAGGACCATAGTGCGCGGCGGCGTGTAGCTGAAGGTGTCGTTCAAATAGCTGGTGCCGTTGTATCCACCCCAAACAACCATCTCGCTGCCCGTCCACACCGCACTGTGCGCCTGGCGGGCGCCGGGGGCGCCGGTGGTGCTCAGTGCCGTCCAGTTATTCCCCCCCGGATTGTAGCGACTGCCGTCGTTAAAATAATCCGTGCTGTTCCATCCACCCCAAACGATCATCTCGCCGTTAGCCCATGCTGCGGTGTGATAATGGCGCCCGGCGGGTGCGGCGGTGGTGGTCACCGGAGCCCAACTGTTGCCCGTCGGATTGTAGCGCCCGCCGTCGTTGAGATTGGTGCTGCCATTCACCCCGCCCCAAACGATCATTTCACTGCCCGTCCAAACCGCGCTGGAATAGTAGCGCGCGGACGGAGGAACGCCGGTGGCGGTGCTCAAAGGCAGCCAGCTATCACCCGCCGCATTGTAGCGTGCGCCATCGCCAAATGCGCCGCCGTTGTAACCGCCCCAGATGATCATCTCGCTGCCCGTCCACACCGCCGTTTGATTCTGGCGCGGTGCGAGGCCGCTCGTTGGGTTCATGGCCGTCCAAGTGTTTGCAGTGGGATTGTAGCGCCCGCCATTGTTCAGGTAGCTGGCTCCGAACGCAGATCCGCCCCAGACGATCATCTCGCTGCCCGTCCAAACCGCCGAGTGCGCGAGGCGCTGGCCAGGGCCACCGGCAGGGTTCACAGCCGCCCAACTGTTGCTCGCCGGGTTGTACCGTGCGCCGTCGTTGAAAACGCCGCCATTGTACCCGCCCCAGATGATCATCACGCTGCCAGTCCACAGTGCAGAATGCAGGACGCGCGGGGCAGGCGCGCCGGTGGTCGTCACCGCCGACCAACTGTTGGCCGCCGGATTGTAGCGCCCGCCAGTATTCAGAAAGCCGCCATTCCATCCGCCCCAGACAATTATTTCACTGCCCGTCCAGACCGCCGTGTGATCCTTGCGCGCGATGGGTGCGCTGGAACTCACCGTCGCCCAAGTGTCACCCGCCGGATTGTAGCGCCCGCCGTCGTTCACATAGCCGGCACCGTTGTCTCCGCCCCAGACGATCATTTCGCTACCCGTCCACACCGCCGAGTGGACACGGCGACCCGCGGGCGCACCGATGTTGCTCACGGGCGTCCAACTGTTCCCCACTGGACTGTAACGCGCACCATCGCCAAATGACGCGCCATTGTATCCACCCCAGATGATCATCTCGCTGCCCGTCCACACCGACGAATGAATGATCCGCGCAGCGGGCGCTCCGACGAGGCTCATTGCCGTCCAGCTATTCCCCGCCGGATTGTAGCGCCCGCCGGTGTTCAAGAAGACTCCGTTGTCGTCTCCACCCCAAACAATCATCTCACTGCCAGTCCACGCCGCCGTGTGCTGGTTGCGTCCTTGCGGCACACCAACGGTGCTCACCGGCGTCCAACTATTCCCGCCCGGATTGTAGCGCCCACCGTCGTTCAAATAACTGCCGGCGTTGTATCCGCCCCACACGATCATCTCGCTCCCTGTCCACACCGCCGTGTGATTGTTGCGCCCGGCTGGCACGCCGGCGGCGCTCACCGCCGCCCAACTGTTCCCCGTCGGATTGTAGCGCGCGCCGTCATTCAAATCGGCGCCGTTGTTGCCTCCAAAGATGATCATCTCGCTGCCCGTCCATACCCCCGTGTGCAAATAACGCGCGCTCGGAGCGCCGGCTGTGCTCACTGCCGCCCAACTATTGCTCGCCGGATTGTAGCGCCCGCCAGTGTTCAAATTGCCGCCGCCGTTCGTCCCGCCCCAAACGATCATCTCGCTGCCAGTCCACACCGTCGAGTGCTGGTAGCGAACGAGAGGCGCGCCTGCGGTGCTCAGTGCCGTCCAATTGTTTCCCGCCGGATTGTATCGGCCGCCGTCGTTCAAAAAGACCCCATTGTATCCACCCCAGAGGATCATCTCGCTGCCCGTCCACACTACTTTGTGATACGCGCGCGCGGATGGCGCGGCTCCATTCACACGCTGCTGCCAATTGTCCGCTGTTGTCGTCGTGCCAATCCGCACATAGCCCGCATTGACGAGGGCGGTATTTTCCGTGGCGGACAACACCAAGCCACCACTGGCCACACCGCTTTGACTGTTGGCATTGAGATTCGCCGCCGCCGCGCCGGATGAGAGCTGAGTGGAGCCAACGGCCCCTGCGGCAATGTTACCACTCTGCACGGCGTTCGTGGCGAGTTGGGTATTAGTCACGGCACCGGCAGCGATCTTCGCACTGGTGATCGCCCCGTCCGATACACTCCCGGCAATCATCGCGTAGCCCACCGCGGCGATGCGCTGGTCGGGCGTGAGTAGCTGGGAGCCGTTCGTGCCGTCGTTGAACCACACGCGCAGACGCACGTCGGGATTGGCGAAGACGGAGTTTGGAATGGCCGTCATGCCCGCCAGCGCGGTGTCGCCGAGCAGCACGGAGTAGAGCCCCTTCGTGACGGTGAGCGCGACCGCCGCCGTGGGCTGCGAGCCTGCGGCGCTGGTGCCGTCATTGCTCCAAAAGGTCGTCGTGCCTGCCGCGTTCACGAGCGCGAACTTGAACGAGCCGGAGCCGTCGAAGTTCGTGGTGCCGACGGCGACGCGGCCCTGGTAGTTGATGAGCTGCGGCACCTGCGCATGGAGCGTGGCGGTGAGCAGGGCGAAGGCGGTGATGATTGCCGCCATGAGTGTTCGGGTGTTCATATGAATCGGTATGCTGAGTGTTTCAGGTCGGACGAATTTTGAACTTGCCTGTATTTCGGCGCTCCCATGGCGTTCTGGGCGGAATACCTCTGGAGCCCTGATTAGAGTTCATTCATAGCCATCACCGAACTGCCGTCAATTCCTGATTTCCGTGTGGAAACCTGGAAGCACATTCGCGTCTGGAAAACTTGATCTATTGTTCGTATTCGATATGACCCTTTTTGCCGCTTCACGGCCCGCAGTGCAAACCAACCAATATCTGTATGCCCGACCCAATCAAACGACCCCATGTCAGCTTCGATTTTTCGTTCCAAAAAAATGCCGGCGGGACGCCTTTGGATGAGGATGCTCCGCTCCGAATCGCGATTCTAGCGAACTTCGGAGGGGCGGCAAAAGGGGGCCGGTCGCTCCACTTGGACTGCGATAACTTTGGCGCGGCTTGCGCGCAGTTTGGAGCGTCTCTGAATATCCCCGAAGTGGGTGCTCTTTCGTTCAAGTGCCTTGATGATTTCCATCCGGACCAATTGATGGTGGTCGTGCCCACCTTGATCCGCCTTGCAGAACTGCGCAAGCGCTTGAGCGCGCCGGGCGGCTCTGAGAGTGCTGCTGCGGAAGTGCAGGCGCTGCTCGGTGGCGAAACAGCCGCGCCTGCCGCAGTGACGAGCGAAACTCCCGCGTCTGCGGAATCAGCCGACGATATGATCGCCCGATTGCTCGGAAGGCCGCCGACCGAGCACGTAGCGCCGAAGGCTCCGGATTCTATTGTGGGAGATTTGATCAAGCAGGCCGTCGAGCCGTCGGTAATTCGGACCCCGAGTGTGAGCCAGCAGCAACTCCTGCCGATGCTGGAGGAGTCGATTGCCAAGGAATTGCGGCGCATTTTGCATCATCCGGATTTTCAGTCGATCGAGGCTGCATGGCGGGGGCTGGATTTTCTGGTCCGGGAAGCCGGAGAAAATGTGAAGCTCCACGCGATTGATATCTCGCGGGAGGAACTCGACGCGCAATTGTCTGCGATCGAAAATCCTGCGGCGACGGGAATCGGCAGGCACCTTGAAAAGCTCGCGCCGGCGGTGATTCTTGGGGCGTTTTCATTTGGCCATGGTGACTCGGAGGCATTGCTGCGAATCGCCCGCCTTGCCGCCTCATGCGGGACCGCTTTCATCGGTGCGGCGAAGCCGGAGCTGGCGGGCTGTGCGTCATTCGCTTCGCAGCCAAATCCCCTCGATTGGGTCCAGCCTGCGGCAATGCCATTGCGTCAGGACGCTTTGGCTACCCGCATCGGCCTCGCGCTACCCCGGTTCTTGATCCGCCAACCGTACGGCAGCGCGAGCGACCCGATTCAGACTTTTCCTTTCGAGGAGTTGCAGAACGGGGAGCCGCATGAATCCTACCTTTGGGCGAATCCCGCGTTCCTTTGCGGGCATCGAATGGTGGTATCGTTCGCGGAAGACGGCTGGGACATGGAGCTCGGCGGTGCCGGCGGCGAGGTCGGCGGGTTGCCCGTTTACTCATTCAAAGCGGGAGGCGAAAAGGAGACGAAGCCGTGCGCCGAGGCCTGGCTCTCGGAAAAAGCGGCAGAGGCAATTCTGAGTCGCGGTCTCATGCCGGTGCTTTCCGTGAAGGGGCGGGATTCTGTTCTGCTCGCCAGCCTGCGCTCGGTATCGGAGCCTGCGCATCCTCTGGCATTCCGTTTAGGCTAATCGGCATCTTTATGAGCGCCGAGACTCCGCGAGAGGTCGAGATGACGATTGGCGAGGTGATGGCGCTTGCCAGTCAGGCGATGCAACGCGGCAAACTCGACGAGGCTGAAACGATCTGTGATCGCGTAATGGAGGCATGGCCGGATTGCCCGGACGCGCTGCATTTTTCGGGTTTGATCGCCTTCAAACGGGGAGAATCGGAGCTCGCCACATCGTTGCTGGCGCGATCCCTTGTTCTCGCGCCGGAGCATGCGGACTTCTGGAATAACTTCGGCAATGTTCTGAAAATGCGCGGAGAAATAGAGGATGCGTTTTCGGCTTATCAGCGGGCGATCGAACTTCGTCCGGAGTTCGCGGACGCCCACAACAACCTGGGCGTGATGGCGAGTGTTCGTCAGGATTTCAACGGCGCGGTGGATGCTTACCAAAGGGCGATTGCGTTTGAGCCGGCCCATGCGGACGCCTACCTCAATCTCGGAAGCGCGCTGGAGAAACTCGATCGGTTTGAGGAAAGCATGAACGCTTACCGGGGTGCGATCGAACGCCGCCCCGGTCAACCCGAGGCCTACGGTCGCCTGGGCTCCATTTTGTGGAAGCAGGGAAGGAAGGACGAGGCGACAGATGCCCTCGTGAAGCACACCGAAGTCAACTCCGGCGACCCGATGTCGTTCGTGGTTCTGGCGGGTATCTTCTTTGACCAGGGGCGGCACGACGAGTGTATCGAAGCATACCGAAAAGCCGTGGAGATCGACGCTAAAGACAGTTATGCGAATTCGCTCCTCGGGCTCGCGCTCAATCTGATGGGCCGGGAAGGGGACGCGAAGGATGCATGGCGGAAATGGAGCCAGGCAGACCCGGCCAATCCCGTTCCGTTGCATTTACTTTCTGCCGGGACTGGCGAAGCGATTCCGGAAAGGGCCGGGGACAATTTTGTCGTGCATGTGTTCGATAGCTTCGCCGAGTCGTTCGACAAAAAACTGAAGAATCTCGACTATCGTGCGCCGCAACTGGTCGCGGATGCGCTGAAGAGTAGCGTGGCAGTGGCCGATGGAACGCTCGAGATCCTCGACGCGGGTTGCGGGACCGGACTTTGCGGTCCGCTGTTGCGTCCATTTGCGCGGCGACTCGCTGGCGTGGATCTGTCAAACGGGATGCTCGAAAAGGCTAGGGTTCGCGGCGGCTACGACGAACTCGTTGCAGCGGAGTTGACTGCATTTATCAGCGGAAAAATGGGTGCGTATGATGCGATTGTCTCCGCGGATACGCTCTGCTACTTCGGCCGGTTGGAAGCGGTTTTTTCTGCTGCTTTTGCTGCGCTTCGCGGTGGTGGAAATCTCATTTTCACAGTGGAGAAGACGGTCTCAGCATCGGGGAATTCGCCGATGACTCTTGAGCCATCGGGGCGATACACGCACACGGAGCAATACGTCCGCTTCGCGCTGGGACAGGCGGGGTTTGAGATCATCCAAATCACTTTCACCGCGCTGCGGCTCGAGTTTTTCAAGCCTGTGGACGGTATGGTGGTGATCGCTCGAAAGCCTGCGGCTAAGCCTCAATAAGCGCCATGCGGGCGAGTTGTCCGAGCACTTCGTCGAGGTCTCCTTCGGAAAGTTCCCTGCCGTTTTGAATGATGTCCTGCATTGCGACACGAAGAGCTGCGCGGTCACGGGTTCCATCCAGCAACCGGAGCAGGATGCGGCTCGGTTCATCGTCGATTTGAACGATGCCGTGAAGCAATGTGGCGACGCGGTTTCCCATCTCGATTTGAGCGCGGGCGAGTGAACTTGCTCTCGGCTTCCCGCCGGGATTCATGATGATGCGCGGGTTGTGCGCGCGTAATTCCACTGCTCCCGCGATGGATGAGCCCAGCATCGCCGAGCTGAGTTCGTGGGTGTCTTCGGTCAATCGTTCGTCGCCGGCGCGGGCGAGATCGCTGCGCGACTGCGAAAGGAGAACGTCGAATGGAAGCGGTGCCGGCCAGGCTGCGCCGAGTCGCCGGAGCGCAACTTTGACGAGCGGGCGGCTGGTCTCGAGCTCCGCTTTCTTGCAGCCCGTGAACAGCTCGGGAGTATCACCGGAAATGTCCGACTGCGCCGCAGCAGAGCGGATGTCTCCGGAAAGAAATAGTCTTCGCATCGGCTGTGGAGACAGGGAGCGATCGAGAGGGATTCCCTCGTGGCAAAGCAACGTCTGGCGAAACGCCCGGCACCGCAGGAAATCGCGATACTGTTCGTGCCCGATGATGTCATCGGGATCGAGGCCTGCAAGGACGGCCTGGACATGCGGGGGATACGTCAATTCCTGCTTCTCCGAAATGTCCGCCTCACCCAGAAATTGCAGCCCGTTCTCCCTCGCGTGCGCCATGAACTCGTGGAAGTAAAAGGGCTGATTGATCGAGCTCAGGTCGTCGTGGAAAAATCCGGAGTCGGTATATTTCCGGATGCGCTCCAGCTCACGTGTGAGGATTTGCTGGTAAGCGTCGCCGGGGGCTCCTGCTTCGGACAGCAACTTGATGAGCCCGCGCGCC
Organism: Verrucomicrobiaceae bacterium; assembly: GCA_043755735.1. Classification (GTDB taxonomy): domain Bacteria; phylum Verrucomicrobiota; class Verrucomicrobiia; order Chthoniobacterales; family Chthoniobacteraceae; genus SXWH01. Next base: position 12,204 of record JAYUSJ010000157.1, read on the forward strand.
TGCTGAATTTGCACTGTGGGGCTGTCGAAGTGCGCGACGTGGTAGCGCATCATTCCTCGGACGAGGTCGCGCATGTGGTTTCCGGGATACGCGTTGTAGCTGACATAAGCCACGCCGACGGGGCTGAGGTTTGCACTGCACATCTGCATCACTCGCTCGCGGACGTGGCGGGGAATCCAGGAGTAAAGGCCGTGGGCGATGATGTAGTCGAACTTCCCCAAGTCCGAGCAATCGTCAGCGACATCCTTCGCGAGCAGGCGGACGTTTTGCTGCCCGATGCGCGCGGCAATCGCGTTGCCCCTTGCGATGGGTTGCTCCGCGATGTCGATTCCCACGAACTCGCTTTGCGGCAGCCCTCGCGCCATCGCTAGAAGATTGAAGCCATCGCCACAGCCCAGTTCCAGCACTCTGCATCGTTCCACCGGAGTCGGCTCCATGCCGGAGAGCAGTGCGATGGACGCCAGTCTGTCCGGGTGAGTTTGGGAATAGACGGCACTTGGATACTGAACTTCGTCGTAGGCTGTGGGCATCCGTTTCGTCTCGCTGGGGGCGATCGCGGCGTCAATCGGGAAATCTAAAAGAGCCTCCCGCTATTTCTGCGCGGGCGCGAACGTGCGGCGTCTGTGGAGGCGGAACCAGTTGTTCAGCGTCTTCCGGAGTTTATCGCGAAAGGACAGAAGGTGCTCGTGTCTTTGGCCGCCGGATTTTACGGCGGATACGATTCCTTTCACCGAAAGGTCGGCGGTGTCGAACGTCATGCGACTCACTCCTATCGAGGCTTCGTGGTGTGCGTCGCTCGCGGCGGTCATGGGGAGGCCGAGGCGCCTCGCGTAATCGTAGGCCATGGTGTTGTACTTCGGGAAGGAAATCGCTGCGTTGAAAACTTCGAGCGCATCGACCTGCAAGGTCGAGAGGACGTCTTCGCGGATGCCGGCGCGGAAGACATCAAACGGGTGCGCGGGGATTGCGAGGCCGCCGGCTGCGTGGATCGCTTCGACGACTTCGGCGGCAGGCTTTCCTTTCATCTGCGGGAGTACGGTGCCGATGCAGAGGAGGTGTCCCTCTTTGGTGGAGACTTCGACGCCGGGGATGATGAGGAAGCCGTCCACCGCTTTCCCATCCAGGCGCGCAAAGCCTTTGTCCACGCAGTAGTGGTAGGCGTCGCAGGTGTTGTGATCGGTCAGCGCGAAGCCGTTGAGGCCTGCGCGTTTTGCAGCAGCGATGAGGGCTTCCGGGCTGCTCACGCCGTCCCCGGAAAACCAAGAGTGACAATGTAGGTCGAACTGAAGTGGCATGAGTGGCAGGGGAGATATGCGAATGTGGAAACCGTGTCCAACGAACTTTGTTGCTACGACTGCGGCGGGAAGCGGATATTGAGTGCGTGATTTGTTTGAAGGGATGGCTGTTTATTCTTGGGGGCTCTTGTGCAATGGCTGCGGAGCGTGTCGTGATCAACGAGGTCCATTTCGACCCGAAGGACAAGCGTCCGCTGGAGTTCGTCGAGCTGTTTAATGCGGGCGATGCTCCTGCGAAGCTCGGCGGATGGAAGCTCGACAAGTTCATCTTCCCGCCCGGCACGACCCTCGATGCGGGCGGATACCTCGTCGTCGCGCAGGACGCCGCGGCGCTCGAAAAAGAGTTCGCCGTGAAAGCCGTCGGGCCGTTTCCGGGCAAGCTCAGCAACGAGGGCGAGAAGCTCGTGCTCGCAGACGGCAGCGGCGAGATCATCGAGTCGATCAAATATGGCGTCGGATTCCCGTGGCCGACGGCCAGCGCGGGCATCGGATCTTCCATGGAGCGCATCCACCCGCTTGCAGATTCGTCGCGACCCGGGCATTGGCGCGCGTCGGGGTTTGGCGATAGGCCGCCGGTGGCTCAGTCCGGAGTTTTTGTGCCGCCGGGGAGCAGCGGGTGGAAGTGGCGCAAAGGCGACTCCGAGCCCGGCGCGTGGACGGCGCGTGAGTACAAAGAAGACGCCGCGTGGAAGCCGGGCAAGGCCGGCTTTGGCTACGGCGATGACGACGATGGGACGGTCCTCGGCGATATGCCGGGGCGCTACGGCTGCGCGTTCTTTCGCCATCGCTTCACCGTCGTGGAAATGCCCGCAGTGCTCGTGCTGCGGGCGCGCGTGGACGATGGCTGCGTGGTCTGGCTCAACGGCCAGGAAGTCGCCCGGCTCCACGTCGCGGCGGGCGCTCTGAACTTGAAGACTCTCGCCCAGGAGCACGAGGCTGGCGAGTGGGAGGAAGTCCGCATCGACAATCCCGCGCGCTTTCTCCTCAAGGGCGAAAACGTCCTCGCCGTGCAGGCGATCAATTCCGCCCTCGATAGCAGCGACCTCTCGATGGATGTATCGCTCGCCCTCCCCGGCCAGGTGAAAGCAGGCTCGCGCCCCACTCCCGGCGCGCCAAACTCCGTCGCTGCGGTCAGCGCTCCGCCTGCCTGCGCGTGGGTCCAGCACAAGCCGGATTCGCCAAGGGCCGGCCAGCCCGTCGTCCTTTCCGCCGCCATCACGGACCGCGAGGGCGTCCAGTCCGTCGTGGCCCATTTGCAGTTCGTCGAGCCCGGCGCATACCTCCGCAAGGGCGATGCGGAATACGAAACGCGCTGGCAGGATTTCGCGCTGAACGACGACGGGCGCGACGGCGATCTGCGTGCGAAAGACAACGTCTGGTCCGGCACCATCCCCGCCGCCGCGCAGACAAACCGGCGCCTCGTGCGCTATCGCTTTACCGCCAACGGCGGCGACGGTGCCGGCGTGCGCCTGCCTTACGCCGACGACCCGTGCCCGAACTTCGCCTACTTCGTATGGAATGGCCCGCCCGACTGGGCCGGCGCATCGCAGCCCGGCAAAACGCCGCCCGTCGTCTTCAGCGGGGAAATGCAAAAGACTCTCCCCATTTTCACCCTCGTCGCGAATGCCGAAGATGTCCGCAACAGCCAGTATAATGGCGGCATCAACCACCGCAGACTCACCGGCACGTTCGTCCACGACGGTCACGTGTACGACCACATCGCATTCCACAATCGCGGCAGCGCCAGCACCTACGAATGCGGGAAAAACAAGTGGGGCTTCAAGTTCCTCCCCGCCCACGAAATGCCCATGCGCGACCAATGGGGGCGGCTCCGCAAGGAGCGCTGGAACAGCTTTGCCATGAACGGCTGCGCCTCCCCGTGGGTGCAGGAAAACCGCGGCATGGCCGGGCTCGACGAAGCCATCTCCTTCCGCGCCTACCAACTCGCCGGGCTCCCCGCATCCGACTGCCAGCCCGTCCAGTTCCGCGTCGTCTCATCCCAGGAAGAGCAAGGCAAGACCCAGTACGACGGCGACCTCTGGGGCCTCTACCAGGCCATCGAAGACCCCGACGGCGCTTGGCTCAAAAACCACCGCTGGCCCGACGGAATCACCGTCACCCCCGAGCACGGCATCCAGCACATCCCCGGCGGCTACCCCGGCGACGCGGGGCGCGAATGGGACCAATTTCGCGGCGGCCCCCACGGCAAAGCGGAGGACTGGTGGCGCAAAAACATGGACCTCCACGCCTACTACAGCTTCCACGCCATCAACCGTCTCGTCGCCAACATCGACCTCCGCCCCGGCGCGAACCACTACTTCTACCACCACCCAGTGCGCGGCTGGATGCCCGTGCCGTGGGACCTCGACATGCAGTTCCTCCCCCGCAACCACCAGCCCGGCTACATCGACCAGATTCGCTGCCTCGAAGTCCCCGCGCTCAAGCTCGAATTCCGGAACCGCGCGCGGGAAATCCAGGACCTCCTCGCCAGCGACCCGCGCCCCGCAGGCGGTCAAATCGGACAGCTTGTCGCCGAATACACCCGCCACATCGACACGAAGTCCGGCAGTTGGGCCCAGCTCGACGAAGCGCGCTGGAACCACGCGCCCGCCACCCGCAACAAGGGTGCATTTTACCGCAACCCCGCGCTCAAAGACTTCGGCAGCTTTGCCAAATACATCGTCGATTTCTGCACCGACACCCGCCCCCAAAAAGACTACCGCATCGACGACAAAAAACCCCTCGGCTACGGCTGGGGCTACCTCGGCATCGAAGCTGCCGACAACGAAATCCCCGAGCGCCCCGTCATTAAATACACCGGCCCCGCCGGCTATCCCGCCGCAGCCCTCGGCTTCGAGTCCAGCGCCTTTGCCGGCAAGCATCCCTTCGGCGCGATCCAATGGCGCATCGGCGAAATCGCCACGCCCGACCGCAAACCCTGGCGCTACGAAATCGAGCCCCTGTGGCAAAGCCCCGAAGCCTCCGTATTTGCCCCCCAAATCCGCATCCCGCAAAGCATCTGCAAAACCGGAGCCACCTACCGCGTCCGCGCCCGCCACAAAGACACCACCGGCCGCTGGAGCCACTGGAGCGAGCCGGCGGAGTTCACGGTCAAGTAGCCCGTTGTCTACTCAATACTCGCCGACGACTTCGATGAGATCGCCGGGCTCCAGCTTCGGGTCCAGTTTCGGGTCTGCCTTGATGCTCTTCTGCGAGTAGCTCGTCACTTTCCCCGCGCGAGTGATGGTGAGATCTTGACGGTAACCGGAAGGCCCGCCGCTCGCACTTAATACGGCTGAGAGCGTGAGTTCGGGAGTCCACGGGGCTCGTCCCGGCGCGCGCACATCGCCGCGGATCGTCACCATCGGAATCCACCCGGTCCTTTCCAAAGAAATCCTCGGTGCGGTGAAGAACTTCTTTGCAATCAACTCCCGTTCAATCGCCGCCGCCACTTGTGCAGGGGTAAGCCCTACTGCGCGAATTCTCCCAATCAACGGCACGGTAATTGTGCCATCGTCCACCATCAGTTCACTGTTGAATTCCCCGGTAAACTTCTCCGGCACTCCTTCGAGCTTCATCCGGAGGCTATCGTCGTTTCGCAATTCCGGCGGCGCATCCTTCGCAACGGGCAAGTGAAAAGCGGGTCTCCATTGCCGGACCGACGGCTTCTGCGCGGTGGCGCACACTGCGGCAAAAAAGAACAGTGAGATGAAAATGCGCATTACTCTGAGACACGCGATGCGGGCGTTCGGTTCAAATCTCGGTTTGCAGCGCTCGGAGACCGCGACGAGACAATTGGCGCGCGCCATGCAGCACTGCGGTTTTCTTCTTTCCCGCAGAGGAATGCTGCGCTACCCATAAGGCGGACGACCGGCAGTCGCCCGCAGTTCGCCTGCGGGAGGAAAGTCCGGACACCACTAGACAGCGGACCGCAGAGAATCTGCGGGAATGCCCGGCGAAAGCAGGGCATGACAGAGAGTATCACAGAAAATAAACCGCCGGGCGGGGCCTCGTGCCTCTTTCGGTAAGGGTGAAATGGCGGGGTAAGAGCCCACCGCCCGACTGGTAACAGGCGGGGCAGGAGAAACCTTCCGCGGTGCAAGACAAAGCAGGGGAGTCGGCGTCTGGCCGGTTTTCGCTTCGGCAAAACGCTCCCCGGGTAATAGTCGCACTGTGCGTTTCGGCTCCGGCTGGGGTGCGCGGCGTCCTGCGCAAGCAGGCGAGAGAAATGACTGCCGCATGGCGCGAAAGCGTCGTGTCACAGAATCCGGCTTATGGTCGTCCACTTTTTCGGGCCCCGGGAGCGAAGCAAGCTCCCGGGGTTCATTTTTTGATAAAGATCATCGTTTTTCGGAAGGAGGCACGGTTTCCGCTAATCCCGTTCCTGATAAAGCCCATGACCGACACTTCAAATTCGCAACCGCTCACCGACATCGAGCAGGAGCAACTTCGACAGACCATCGAGATGTTCGAGGTCATTACGCAGGCGAATCCCCATGACACGCAGAGTCTGGAGATTCTCAAGGAGGCCTACTCAAAGTGCGGCCAGCATGGCGATTCGCTGAAGGTGGGGCGGCGGCTGGCGGATACGCACATGGAGCTGGGGCAGTATTCCTCCGCGCTGCTGGAATACGAACGGATTCTCCACGAAGAGCCCGACAACGCGGATGTTATTGCTGCCTTGGGTGAGGTGGAGCAGCGGCTCCATGCGCTTCAGGCTTCCGTGCAGGATTCCGGCGAGGGAATCAATCTGGATTTCCAAAGCGTGGTCCAGGACACCGGAAACCTGATCGTTACAAAGAAGACGCAGGCCAATGAGCGCTTGAGCCTCGCGACGTCCGGCGACAACAAGGTGGTCGCCGAGAGACTCGCGGGTACTGATGATGGCAACGACGCGCTGGCGCGATTTTTACTTCAGCATCGCCTGGTGCCGGATGACATTGTTTCCCAAGCCCTGCACATCGTTCGCAAGAAAAACACGGAGCGCTCCGAAGGACAGCTCTCGGCATCTTTGCTGAATGAAATCGTGACGCGGGGAGCCGTGGACCTTGAGCAACTCCTTTCCGGGATTCTTGATCGGTCGAAGTTCGCTTACATTCCGCTGGATTGTTATGACATCGACCGGCAGGTGGTCAGAATGCTGCCCGAGGTAATCACCGTTGGGCGACTGATGATCCCGTTCGACATCGTCAGCCGAACGATGATGATTGCTGTCGCAAATCCGCTCGACACGGTCGGCAAGCAGGCGGTTCAGCAGCTCCTCGACTACAACATCCAGTGGCACCTTGCCTCGCCGGCATCCATTCTCAAGGTGCTCAGCGATACCTACCGCTTCGAATAATCCAACAGCCCGAACATGAGTATTAAATCTTTTGGTGAACGAATCGCAGATGTCCTGATGGAGGACGGGCTCCTCCTCCCGAGTCAGCTTGAAGAAGCCACCGTCGTGCAGAAAAAGCAGGGCGGCCGCCTGCTCAAGATTCTCACGGACAGCAACTATGTCACCGAGCAAGACATGGTGATTTCCATGGGTCGCTGCCTCGACATACCTCCCATCAACTTGTCGAGGGTCCGGGTCCCGGAGAGCGTGATGGATCTGGTGCCGAAGGAAATGGCGCGCGCCTACAAGCTCGCGCCTGTTTGCAAGCTCGGGAACAAGCTCTTCGTGGCGATGGCAGATCCGCTGAACGTCCTCGCACTGGACGATCTGCGGCAGCGGACCAAGATGGAGATCGTCCCGATGATCACGACCGAGCGGGCGGTGATGGAGGCGCTTTCGGGAGTCGGCAATTCCAGCGCAACCATGGACATGGTCCTGAAGGATGCGGCGGAAAAGGCCGCAGCCGACGCAGACAGCGTCGAGGAAGTGGTGCAAAAGCGCGAGGAGCTCGACCTCGACAAAATGGCGCACGATTCGGCGGACGCCCCGGTCGTGAAGATCGTCAATTTGATCCTCGTTCAGGCGATTAAAGAAAAGGCGTCGGATATTCACATCGAGCCTTTTGAAAAAGAGCTCAAGCTTCGCTACCGTGTGGACGGCGCGCTCATCGAAGCGAGTTCGCCGCCAAAGGCCCTCCAGCTCCCGATCGCCAGCCGTATCAAGATTCTCGCAGGCCTCGACATCGCCGAACGGCGCATTCCGCAGGATGGCCGGTTCCGGATTCGCGTATCGGGAAAAGAGATCGACCTTCGCGTCTCGATGCTTCCGACCGTTTACGGGGAAAAGATAGTGATGCGTCTCCTCGATAAGGGGAACTTGCAAGGCTCCATCGAGTCGCTCGGTCTCGATGATTACACGCTGGACGTCTTCAAGAAAGCCATCGACGCACCGCACGGGATGATCCTCATCACCGGCCCCACCGGTTCTGGAAAGACGACCACGCTCTACACGATTCTCGGAGAGCTCAACAACCCGATCTACAATCTGGTGACCGTCGAAGACCCGGTGGAATACCAGCTCACCGGCATCAATCAGGTCGCCGTGAAGAGCGACATCGGGATGGGCTTCGCCGAGGCCCTCCGGTCCATCCTTCGTCAGGACCCCGACATCGTCATGATCGGCGAAATTCGAGACAACGAAACCGCCGACATCGCGGTGAAAGCGGCGCTCACCGGCCATCAGGTTCTTTCCACGCTCCACACCAACGACGCAGCCGGCGCCATCACCCGTATGGACGACATGGGAATCGAGCCGTTCCTCATCAGCTCATCGGTGATCCTCACGTGTGCGCAACGTCTCGTCCGCCGCATCTGCCCGAACTGTCGCGAAGAATTCAAGCCCGAGCCCGAGCTGCTGGCCAAACTCGGTATCGAAGACGAGGGAACCGTTTTCTATCAAGGAGCCGGTTGCGGCCGATGCAAAGGGCGCGGCTACGTGGGCCGGGCTCCCATTATCGAAGTGCTGCCGGTGAGCGAAGCCATCCGCCGTCTCGTGATTAAAAGGGCGAGCGCCTCGGTGGTCAAAAACCAAGCTATCAGCGAAGGCATGAAGACCCTCCGCATGGTCGGTATCGACAAGGCACGCGAGGGAATTACGACGCTCGAAGAGGTTCTCCGCACGACCTCGGAAGATCACTAGGCGACGCCACCTTCCACCCGAAGCCGGGCCCGGACCACATCGGCGACGAATTCCTCGATGATGTCCTCCGTGACGTGAGGAAGGGTGATGATATGACCGATCCCGCCTTTCGGAGCGATGATCCACTTGTCCATGATCGATGCCGGAGGACGTGGAAAAACAACGGTGACCGAGTTCTTGTGCCGCCATGCCGGGATGCCGGCCGCATTCAGCTTTCCTTCCGCGAAAGCCGCAAGCTCCAGACTGCGCCGGACGATTTCAGCGACTCCGGCGTCCCCGAGTGTGCGCAGGCGATACCATAAAAAGAGCGGCGCGATCGCACTCCGCGAACCCGCGATCGTGGTGTCGAGCGCGCCGATGTATTCGATGCTCCGCGCGATGCGATCGACGTTCCTTTTCTTCGCGAGCACGATGCCGCAGGGCAGGGGAGAGCCGAGCAGCTTGTGCCCGCTGATGCTGATGCTATCAGCTCCCGCCGCGAAATTCCACGGCTGCGGTTCCTCCACATACGGGAGGATCATCCCGCTCAACGCCGCGTCTGCGTGGATGTAGGAAGCCGGAATCGCCAGCTCCGCGAGGATGCCGCGGATGGTCGCGAGGTTATCCACCGCGCCCTTCATCGTCGTGCCGATATTCGCGAAAATAATCGGCGGCGCATCGCGATGAATGCGCAGCGTCTCCCGCAGATCCGCATAGTCGATTTCGCCGTTCGGCTGCGATTTCAGCATGATGCTCCGCGTGTGCTGAAGCCGCAAAACCTTCGCGACCGAGTAGTGCGTGTCCTCGCTAAAATAGCAGATGCCATCCGGGAAAAGCTCCCGCGCGACATAGAGCCCGTACATGTTTCCCTCCGTCCCGCCGCTCGTCACATAGCCCCACCATTGCCCTTCCTCCGCCTGCGCGAGCCGCGCAAACTCGGTGAGCACATCCCGCTCAAACTCCAGCGTATTGATTCGATAATTCGACGAACCAAATGGATCGCCGAGATTGTTTGCCGACCACGCGAGAAACGGCGCGAGTTCCGAGTAGTCAAAGTCCTGATTGCACGGATACCCGATATTCGATCTTCGCAACGCCGAGAACCGCGCAGCCAGCGCATCGAGACGCTGGCGGTCGGCTTCAGAAAGGCTCGGGCGTGCATTCATGTCCCCGACATTACGGTGAAAACTTCCATTCGGCAATCGCGGGGGTGCGAGGAAAAAGCGGGGGGAAATGAGAGGGTGCCGCTGGCTCTCCGAGTCGGTTCCACGAGCCCGAGCATCCGACCTCCACAAAATAATTCGCAGTTTGTTTGTCACAAAATCGACATTTTCCGGTATAGTAAGGTAGGATGTGTTTTCTCTCAGCCAACCTCGACGGATATTTCGGACGCCCCGCGTCCGACGTTCACACGACCGTTTTTGACGTGTCCGGGCGTCCAAACGCAATTCCGAGCGATGTTTCCGCCTACGACAATCCAAGTCGGAATGGTCAAATTTGCCCATCCTCCTTCAAAGTCACGTCTCTGGTGGCTGGAAATAGCCGCAACACCGTCGGCAGAGTGTATAAATATCCTCAGAACTGCTATTCCCGATCCGGGAGACCTCCTGTGAACGTTCACGCGAACTCTTCCCGATCTGGGAGACCTCCTGTGAACCCTCACACGACCTCCCCCCGATCTGGGAGACCTTCTGTGAACCCTCACACGACCACTCCCCGATCTGGGAGACCTCCTGTGAGCACTCACACGACCTCTTCCCGATCTGGGAGACCTTCTGTGAGCGCTCACACGACCTCTCCCCAGTCTGGGAGAGTTCCTGCGGGCCGTCCATTTAGCTAGAACAAACCAAGCAAACCATAAAACAACACAAATAGAAACAACACTACCATGTCCAGCGAACTATCCAAATACGCAGAAGACCAATTCGAGTCCTCAACCCGAAGCAGCGCTCCTTTAATGAGCGAAATCCTTGCCGACGTGATGCCGCGCATCCTCAGCAAATCCATCGCCCACGTAGAACTCATCCCCGCCCGCGACCTGCTCGTCTCCATGAATGCCGCTTGGGATGCCGGCGAAATCATCCTCGCCAACGCCGAAGCCAACCAAATCGGCGCGACGTTTGCCTTTGAAGACAAACTCCGCAGCCTTACCCGCCAGCCTAACGCGGACACCAACAGCCCGCTCGATGAATGGGACCGCATCATCGGCGGCTCCACCGCCTACGGCAGCGCGCTTTATAAAACCCTGCTCCCTCGTGGCCGCGAGACGCTTACCGCCGGCTCCTACATTCAGCAACTCGACGCCCTCCACGCCTTCAGCCTCCGCCTTTCGGACCAAACCACCAAAGCCCCGCTCGTCGCCCTCGGAGCCACCGTCCTCGCATTCCACGCCTCCGCCCTTGCGCTTCGCAACGCCCAAAACACCCAAAAAACCAACGTCGATAACGCCCGCACCGACCAGGAAGGCGTCCGCAAACTCTGCGCCGCCGCGCTTTACGGCATGGTGGGCCTCGGCATCTGGGTCTTCCGCAACACGCCCGCGCTCGTCGATACGCTCTTCGACGTGAACATCCTGCGCGACCCCGCCCAAACCATCGCCGCCGTCCCCGGCCTGCCCGGATGGAACCCCGCCACGCGCACCCTCACGCTACCCGAGATGCCCGCAGGAGCCAGCCGCCTCGAAGTCTGGCGCGAAGGCCCCGGCGGCGCACCCGAGCTCCTCATCATCGGAGCCCGCGGCGAACTAAGCGTGCAAATCCCCGCCAACATAACCTTCGACATCGGCGACCTCTACCAACTATGGATGCAATCCCGCAACAGCAAGGGCAGCAGCGCCCCAGGGCCAAAAGTGAGCTGGGAGGCGGAGTAGCCGCGAGTATTTTTTCCAACCACCAACGAATCATTGACCATAATTATGAAATCGCTCATCCAAAATCTCCGCGCCGCCGTGATGGCGGGGCTGCTCATCCTCGGCTCCGGTGCTAAAGCGCAGGCGCAGAATTGGACCGCTGCTGCCAGCCTCGCCACGGGGCGCTATTACCAGACGGCGACGCTGCTACCCAACGGCAAAGTGCTCGTTGCGGGGGGAATTAACATCAACTCCCACCTCGCGAGCGCGGAGCTTTATGACCCGGCGACGAACACTTGGAGCGCCGCCGGAAGTCTGGCCACGGGGCGGTATTACCACACGGCGACACTGCTGCTCAGCGGCAAGGTTCTTGTTGCGGCTGGATACGGGGATGGCATTCATCACACGAGTGCGGAGTTGTATGATCCGGCGACGAATAATTGGACCCCCGCTGGCAATCTTACTATTGGGCGCAATGCGCATACGGCGTCGCTGCTGCCCAATGGCAAGGTGCTTGTGGTCGGGGGAGTGAACGGAAATAACTATTACACAAGTGCGGAGGTTTACGACCCGGCGACTAACGCTTGGAGCCCTGCGGGGAGCCTCGCTGCGGGACGCTATGGGCACCTGCAAACGGCGTTGCCCAGCGGAAAGGTGCTCGTCTCCGGGGGATTTGGGACCAGCGGGTATCTCGCGAGCGCGGAGGTTTATGATCCGGCGACGGATGCTTGGAGCGGGGCTGGCACTTTAGCGGCAGCACGGTATTACCACTCGTCCACGCTGCTGCCGAGTGGCTTGGTGATGGTGGCGGGCGGATTAAATAGTGGCGGTCACCTCGCAGGCACGGAGGTTTATGACCCGGCGACTAACGCATGGAGTGTGGCCGGAAGTCTTTCCACGGCCCGCTATATCCACACGGCAACGCTGCTGCCCAGCGGGGTAGTTTTGGCTGCCGGGGGAATCAGCAGTAACGGCTATCTCACGAGCGCGGAGATTTTTAATCCGGCAACCAGCATGTGGAGCGCTGCGGGCAGCCTCGCCACGGCACGCTTTGGCCACACGGGGACGCTGCTGCCAGGCAGCAAGGTGCTCGCCGTGGGCGGGCTCGGGAACGGCAGTATCTCTCTTGCAAGCGCCGAGCTTTACACCGCACCGGACTCGGTGCCGCCAGTGGTGGCGGTGCCTGCAAATGTGGTGGTGGAGGCGACGGGGCCGACAGGCGCGTTTGTGAACTCGGAGGCGACTGCTACGGATAATGTCGGGGTGACTTCGCTGGTGAGTGTGCCCTCGGGGGCGGGGACGTTCGCTTTAGGCACGACGACGGTGAATGTGACGGCGATGGATGCGGCGGGGAATGTGGGCACGGGGTCTTATACAGTGACGGTGGTGGATACGACGGCGCCGAGGGTCGTGGGGGATTTCCCCCAAGTCACTCTCACAGCGGGAACGCCGCTGCCGGACTACACGGGGCTGCCGGTGACGTCCGATGTGGTGGGGGTGACAGGCGTGTCGCAGACGCCGCTAGCCGGTTCGCCGACTTCGGTGGGGACGATCTTACTGACGTTGAGTGTATATGATAACGCGGGAAACACGTCGTACGTTTCTTTTAGTGTAACGGTGACGCCCGCAGACCCGCCGCTGACGGTTCTATCAAGCAAAGGCGGGGCGGTGCCGCTGGCGGGGGTGTCGGGCAGTGGGGTGCAGGCGGGGGCGCTGTGGGCGACGTTTGGGGTGCCTTCGGTGAATGTGGCGGGGCAGGTGGCGTTCCTCGGTTCGTGGAAGGCTCCGGCGGTGACGGGGGCTTCGCCGTTGCCCGCGCAGTCGGGGACGGGCATCTTCCTGAACGGCGTGCTGGTGGTGAAGAAGGGGGACGCGGCTCCGGGCATCGCGAATGCGGTGATTTCGGCGCTGAAGGAGCCGCTGCTGGGGCCGGATGGCTCTGTGGCTTTCGTAGCGACGCTGGCGAATGCGCCGACGACAACGGGGGCGGTGCTCTCGACGGATAACTCGGCCATTTTCCTGGATGCGGATGGCGCTGGGCCAAACGCGGCGGTGCTGATCGCTCGGAAGGGCGGAATCGCCACGGGGGCGACGGTGTGGAGTGCGTTCACTTCGGTGTCGCTGGGGGCAAACGCGGTGGCGTTCACGGCGACGCTGGTGAATAAGACGGCGGGCGTCTCACCGGGACCGGGCGGGGCGACGACGCTGTCGGATACCGGGTTGTGGAGGTTTGACCGTGGGAGTTCGACGATGGCGCTGGCGCTGCGTGAGGGGGATGGGCTGCTGGGTTCCACGGTGAAGACCATCTCGGCACTCGTGGCGCGGCCCGGTTCGGCGGGGCAAGGGCGCGGTGTGGAGGCGTATTTCGGGGTTGATTACACGCCAGTCCGGGTGACGCTGGCGGATGGCCGGCAGGTGGCCGCCTACACGGGACCGAATGGGGGGGTCGTTACGCCGTATATCGCGGGCGACGCGGCGGTGGACTACGGCGTTGGTGCGCTGTGGCAGAGCTTCGGCATCCCCACGCAGAGCGCGAACACGGAGCAGGCATTCCTAGGCACGGTGAAGGCGGGCACGGGGACGGCAACCAGTTTGAACAACGTGGCGATCTTCGCAGAGGATCACACGTCCTTCTTCACCCTCGCCCGAGTCGTGGCCAAAGGGGACGCGGCAGCAGGGGTGAGCGGCGGCGTTTTCACCGCGCTCAAAGACCCGGTGAGCGCAGGCGGTCGCAGCGTGGCTTTCGTCGCGACGATGAAGAGCATCCCCGGCATCACCGCGCTGGATAACGACGGTGTGTGGTCCTTCAGCGATGTCAGCGGTCTCGACCTCGTAGCCCGCGAGGGCTATCCCGCAGCGGAGGCAGGCGGAGGGGTGTGGAAGACGTTCACTTCGCTTGCGCTGCCGGAGGGTCGCGGCCCGCTGTTCGTGGCATCGATGCACAGCACGACGGCAGGCGTTTCGCCCGGCCCCGGCGGCATCACGACGGCAACCGACGTGGGACTGTGGGCGACGGACAGCACCGGCGCACTGCGACTGTTGCTGCAAGAAGGCGACGTGATCGGCGCAAGCACGGTGAAGACATTCACGGTGCTGTCCTCAGTAACCGGCAGCCCCGCACAGACGCGGAGCTTTAACCACGGAGGCAGTGTGCTCGTCCGCGCAACAGACACCCTCGGCGCACAGCATCTCCTGCAAATCGCGGTGCCGTAGAAACGTTCACCGCCGAAAAGCCGATGTAGCGTGCGCTCTTTCAGCGCATCGGCGGAGCAGTGCGATGGGTTCCAGTTCAAAGAGCCGACGCTCATCTGTCTGTCACGACTCAACCATTGTGGTTTTTGGGATTGGAAGTGCGGCGTCAATGGCGCACTCTTGCGGGGTGAACAACCGTATGAGAGCCCAAGTCATCGCCGAGTGGCGAGGTCTGCCGGAGACGCCATTTCCAAAGGATACGGCGAAATCCATGGGCCCGCTCGTCAATGCGCTGATGAAGGAACTCGGCCTCGCGAGCCGCGTGACGGAAGAGGAAATCATCGGGGCGTGGCAGGAAATGGTGGGTGAATTCCTCGCGAATCACTCCAAGCCGAGCCGTCTCTTCGAGGGGATTCTCTACGTGCGGGTGCTCCAGTCCTCCATGAAGTTCGAACTGGAGACGACGTGGAAACGCGAGATCCTTCAGAAGCTCAAAAAGCGCTTTGGCAAAGCGGTTCGCGATGTTCGCTTTAAAATGGGTTAGACGCCGCGCGAGTCCAGCCACTCCAGCGCCTTTGCGTAGCTGGAACGCTGGAGGTAATGCGCAAAGTCGCCATCGAGAGGAAGCGGCAGTTCTGCGGCGTGCGTCGTGATGCGTTCCGACGCGGACTGAAGCGCGGCGAGGTGCGCAGCAGGATCGCGCTGGTAGAACTCGCGGTCGGCAATGACTGCGAGACGGTCGCGGAGGGCTTGGGCGAGGAGTGCGAAGGAAGGGTGCATCTTAGTTTCCGGCGCTGCCGACGGGCGGATTCTGCTCCCATTTGTCCGTGCGAAACGGGCTTGCGGGAAGGTTTGCGGAATTCACGAGGTTGCAGTTCGGATTGTCGGCCCACCCGTAGCGGACGGCCACGGGCGTTGGCACGTTCGGGCTGGAGACGACGACGTGATCGCCTTCGAGCGCGACGTCGGCCCAGTGAAACTTCTTGTCCTCACCGGCGACGGCAAAGCCCACGATCTTATCTCCGGCGGACGGCTTCAGCCCTTCTGCATGGCTGAAATTGAGCCGGATTTTCCCGTCTTCCTGCTGCATTCCTCCGTAGATGGGGCCGCTATATTCGGTCTCCTCGAAATACGTCCCGGCGAGTGCTGCGAGCGCGAGACGTTTGCCGACGTCCTGTTTGTTTTTCGGGTGGATGTCCTTGGCTTCGCCGATATCGATGGCGACCGCCATTTCGGTGCGCGGGACTTCGAGAGTGTTGAGCTGGGCCTCGCGGATCTGCGCCCAGTAACTGTCGGTGGGTTCCTCGCGTTTCGGGTAGAAGTTCGCGAGCTGCACGAAGAGGAAACTGAATTCGCTTTCTTCCCGCGCAATGGCTTGCGCCCGCGCAAACTCAAAGCGCCATGAAAGGATCATCGTTGCGAACAGCGGACCGTAGAGCGGCATGTTTCCACGATTCGTGAGGCCGGCATTGCTCTCGCCCTGATACCATATTGCTCCACGAATGGTGTAGGGCGTGAGAGGTGCGATCATGCCGTTGAAGAGCCCCATCGGTGCTGCGTGGAGGTCCGTCGGTGCGTCGGGTGCGCGCGGTGCTTTCGGAGCAGGCGTGTTGTCGGTCTTCGCTTTTTCCACGGCGGCTTTGTGCGCCACCATCGCCTCATCGAACGCCGCCTTTGCCTGTTGGTAAGACTCCACTTTCTTTTTCCAATGCTGGGCGAACTCCGGATTGGAATTCATGCCGCTCGCAGGAATCCAGGTCTCCACCGGCGTGCCGCCCCACGAGCTGTGGATAAGGCCCATCGGCACCTTGAGCTTTTTGTGAACCTCACGACTGAAGTAATAGCCGACGGCGGAAAACAGCGGAGCATTCTCCGGCGTGGCCACGTCCCACTTTCCAGTCACGTCATCCAGCGGAGTCGCGCTGCTTTTTTTGACAACGGTGAAGACGCGGAGTTCGGGGAATTTGCAGTCGGCAATCTCCTGCTCGGCATCCTTCGCATTCTTCACCACCCACTCCATATTGCTCTGCCCGCTCGCGAGCCAGACTTCGCCGACCGCGACGTTCCTGACGGTGAGGGAATTCTTCCCCGCGATCGTCATGTCGCCAGCCACGCCGGGCTTTAATCCTTCCAGCTTTACGGCCCAGCGGCCTTTTTCATCGGCGGTTGCGGACTTGCTGGTCTCACCGAGTTTAACGGTCACTTTTTCCCCGGCATCGGCCCGTCCCCAGACGTTCGCCTTGCTGTCCTGAAGCAGCACCATGTTGTCGCTGATGATGGCGGGAAGACGGACATCCGCGAGCGCGGCGACGGACGTGGCGAGAATGAGAAGAGGTGCGATTTTCATGCGTCGGAGAATGCGAAGAGAGCGCCGTGTGTCGAGCGCGCATTTGACGCTGTTCCGCGGTTCGTCAACGCGGCCGGCGCACCGCGTCAGCGATTTCTGCGTGGCTTCCGCGCGTTGCCGACATCGGAATACGCAGCACAATTCAGGGGGAGTTTCCGGCAAAGACTGTGGAGCGCAGTTGGATGATCTCGGCTACAACGTTTCACGTATGAGCCCTCATCCTTTGAATTTGGCAATCGTGTTGGTTTTCTCTGCGGCGTCGCTGTTTGCGAGCGACCCAGTGGTGAACCCAGTGATCAAGCGTGCCGAAGTGGACATCACCAATCAGGTGTTGCGTGCATACGAGGACGAGAAGCTCGTTTTTGAAACCCCCGTCAGCACCGGGAAGCGGGACGGTTCGACGCCTCGGGGCCATTTCACCGTCGGGGTAAAGCACCGGTTCCATTACTCAAAGCGCTACCACAACGCGCCGATGCCATTCAGCGTCCAAATCAGTGGACACGTATTTATCCACGGCTTTTCCCAAGTTCCGGCATACCCCGCGTCCCATGGCTGCATCCGCGTTCCATTGACGGGGGAGAATCCCGCGATGTGGTTCTTTAATTGGGCGGAGCCGGGCATGCCTGTCGATGTGAGCGGGCGATGGGTGCCGCCTCCCCGTCAATCGAAACCACCAAAATAATCACCTTATGAAAGACAACGATCACACACGAACCATCACAGAAACAGTCGTCGGTGCCGCTATCGGGGCCGTCATCGCGGGGCCTGTCGGCGCAGTTGCCGGCGGGCTTCTTGGGAGCCAGACCGCCGCGCACACCAAGCATTTGGGGGAGGCGACGGATGCGGGAGAGGCTCCCGCAGTCCACGGGCAATTGCAGCGCATTCTGGTGCCTCTCGATTTCTCGGATGAGTCAGGGAAGGCGCTCATCTATGCGGTTTCGATGGCACGGAAGTTCGGCGCGAAAATCTCGCTGCTGCACGTATTGCCGGCGACTTATTGTGCGGGCGAGATGGGCATCGTTCCGGATATTCTGCCGTCCGCGGAAACGGTCGAGAACAGCCGTGAGCGACTCCGGGAAATTGGGAGCCGTCATGCCGGTCCGGAGTTGCTGGAGCATTTCGTCATCCGCGATGGCGTTCCGTTCGAGCAAATCTGCAACGTGGCCCGGGAGAGTAAGAGCGAACTGATCGTCATCGCCACGCATGGCACCACCGGATTGAAGCATCTTATTCTGGGCAGCACAGCCGAGCGGGTCGCACATCAGGCACCGTGTCCTGTGCTCATCGTTCGGGAGCGTGAGCGGGACTTTGTCTAAGCCCGGAAGCCACTTTATGAAAAGCAAACCCACGCCGAACAAACCAAGGCCTGCAAGGACTCCAAGAGTGCCCGCCAAATGGCGCTGGCACTACCATGCCCTGCTCGCCGAACGCGAACGCCTGCTCGACGAACGCGCCGCGCTGCTTCGTTCTGCGGCCGATCCGGTCGAGCCCCACAGCATTCTGGAAGCGGATAGCGCGACTGATGAATTCGAGCACAATATCGCTCTGCGCGAACTAACCGCCGCGTGCTCGTTCATCCGTGAGGTGGATGATGCCATCCACCGAATCTTCGATGGGACTTACGGCAAGTGTGTGAAGACCGGACGCCCGATCCTCGCCGCCCGTCTGCGAGCGCTGCCGTGGACGCGCTTCGGCTTGAAGGCTGAGCAGGAACTCGAGCTCGGCGCCAAACGGAAGTAACGGCGCACCATCCATTTCAGCCTTCACCTTGCGTGGGGAGGCGCTGTAAATGAGGGATGCGTATTGTGCTCAGTATTGTCGCCGTCGGGTTAATCTTTCTTGGTCTCTGGCTCATTGCGTTCAGTTCCCCTGCGGCCAGGCCGGAGTCGGCGTCGCCTTCCCAAGTCATCGGCGCGCCGCGGAAGACCGACGCCAGCCCGGTCATACTCGGCACTGCATTACTGGCGGGCGGTGTGGTTTTTTTCGTGCTGATATTCCGGCGGAGATAGCGGACGGTCCCGGCATGATGCCTGCCCATCGATGCCGGGCGGATTGTCTCCCGAGCCGGGCATGTGTCGATGGCACTTCGCGCAAACGCGGAAACAGGCGTTTTCATCCGTCGCATTGACACGCTGTGGTCCGGGATGGAGCGTGTCTCAATGACCGAAAAGCCGAAACGTCGCCCGCGCTACAGCGGAAAGAATCCGCGCGCATTTCACGAGAAATACAAGGAACAGAATCCCGAGCGATACGCCGGGGATGTGGCCAAGGTGCTCGCCAGCGGGAAGACGCCTGCGGGCACGCACCGGCCCATCATGGTGCGGGAGATACTCGACGCGCTGGCGCTGAAGCCCGGCGAGACAGTGGTGGATTGCACGCTCGGTTACGGCGGTCATGCCAGGGAGTTGCTCGCCGCTGTGCAGCCCGGCGGGCGGCTCATCGCGCTGGATCAAGATCCCGTGGAGCTGCCGAAAACGGAGGCTCGTTTGCGGGCGCTCGGTTTCCCGGAGGAATCGCTTTCGGTCCATCGGATGAACTACGCCGGGCTCCACGCGCTGATGGCGGCAGATGGTGCCGACGCGATTCTCGCGGACCTCGGCCTTTCCTCGATGCAGATTGACGACCCGGCGCGCGGCTTCACCTTCAAAACGGATGCGCCGCTCGACATGCGGATGAACCCGCAAAAAGGGCTGTCCGCCGCCGACCTGCTCGCCCGGACTCCCGTGGCGGAAATTGCGCGCTGGCTGAGCGAGTTTAGTGATGAGCCGCTCGCTGAACACTTCGCCGCTGCGATTAAGGCGGCGCTTCCTTTGCAAAAGACGACGGCTCTTGCGCAACTGATTCGTCGCTCGTATCCGCGAGGAAGCCGGCGTGTGGACGAGGACGATATCGAGACGAGCGTGCGGCGCGTTTTTCAAGCCATCCGGATCGCAGTGAACGATGAGTTCGGGGCGCTCGATACGTTTCTCCGCCAGCTTCCGGGTTGCCTAAAACCGGGCGGGCGGGTCGCGATTCTCACGTTCCACTCCGGCGAGGATCGGCGGGTGAAGCAGGCGTTCAAGAACGGCGTTCGTGATGGCAACTACACTTCGGTTTGCGACGAGGTCACCGTGGCATCGCCGGAAGAGCGGCGCGCAAACCCACGCTCGGTGCCCGCGAAATTGCGCTGGGCGGTGCGGTAGGAATCAATCATCCACCCGCGTCCGCGCGATGGCTTCCAGTACGACGAAGACGAGGAGCGAGAGGAGGAAATAAGTGCCGCAGAATCCCGCCACTTGAACGAGCGTCTCCTTTTGTCCAAAGCGCGTGAGGTCGGCGAGCGGCTTCCATGGGCGGGTGATGACATCCCAGCTATTCCAGCGGAAAAACCGCCCGACATACACGCCGAGCGCGCCGGCTGCGAGCATCCCGATGACAAAGCCCCAGGCGATGCGGGGCCCGTGCAGTGTGGTGATTTTTCGCTGGAGGAGGCTGAGCGACAGATAGCCGAGCGCGAGTCCGGTCCACGCGTAGGCGGTGATGAAAAAGTAATCGAACCAGCGGGGAACCGGCGGGCGATTGCGGAGGTGCGTGAGGTCGGTGACGATGTAGCCCGCGTTTGGAAAGAAGAGGACCCATAAAACGAGGCAGGTGATAAATAGCGAGCGACGCCGGACGCCGGATTCCATCATCGCGCACGCTGCGAGGGCGAGAAGGTAGGGAATCCACGCGAGAAGGAGATTTCCGAAGAGACCGGACCAGGCGAACTCGTCGGCAAAGCAGGTCCTGATGCCCAGAAGGAGCGCGCAGATCCCGGTGGCAAAGCCGAATGCGCAAGTGGCCCCGAAGGTGCGCTGAAAGGTGGTGGTTCGTGGATTCATTTCAAACGGGTGTGAGACGCTGCGGATGTTCATTTCGTTCAATACGCGGCAACAGGACGAATCTTTCAGGAAATCTCCAAGCTTGGCAAATTGCACAGGGCGACTAGGGTCGGGACGAATGAAACGGATAGCTCTTTTTTCCATCGCCACAATCGTCGTGCTCATCGGCAGCGCCTGCGAGCGTGTGCCGTCAGCGAATTTGCCGGAACACTATCAGCACAAAATGCACGCCGCTGATCACGGCAAAGCGGACGCTCACGCGCCCGCAACTCCGAAGCACTAGTCGGACGGCATTAATGAGCGATCAGCCGGACAAACGGCCGGGATTTATCCGGGCACGACTCCGGAGTTTTGTTTACGCATGGCGCGGCATCGTCGCGCTTGTGCTTACGCAGGGAAATGCGCTGGTCCACCTGGCGGCATCGATTGCCGTCGTGGGGGGCGGCTTCTATTTTAAGGTGACCGCCGGCGAGTGGTGCGCGCTGATTCTTGCGATGGCTGCCGTCTGGGTTTCGGAGGGTATTAACACCGCAATCGAAGCGCTGGCCGACCGAATCACCACGGAACACGACGACCTCATCCAGCGCGCCAAGGATGTCGCTGCGGGAGCCGTTTTGCTGGCTGCGATTGCTGCTGCCGCAGTGGGAATCATTGTTTTCGGACCGCGAGTGCTGGCGTGCCTCGGGAAATGACAAATGACGAACGCTGGGGGCCGTTCGTCATTCGTCTTTGAGTCGAGCGCCAGTCTTTAAGAACCCACCGGAATGGGCAGGAGCACCTGCACGTTGTCGCCTTCGAGCCAGCCGGTGTCTTTCTCGAACATGTTCTTGGACGGGCTGTCCGCGCGTTTGATGAATGAGCCGGTGCCCGTGTCCTTTGGTTCCGGCGTGGTTTGCACACTGCCATCGACGCGGAGAACTGCGGCGAGTTCGCCCTTCCAGACGCCGCCGGGTTTGGAGGAGTCTTTCACGTAGGTCGTCCCACCGGGAGCAAACGCTGTGGCGAGGAGCGGCAGGCGTGAGTCCGAGGTTTCCGAGAGCCCGCGCACATAGGCCCAGTCGCATTCCCCGGCCCGGAGGAGATACTGGTCGCTCACGGACGCCGGCAGCTTTTTGGTCCAGGCGGACGACTTGTTGGTGAAGATGGATTTGTCCCCGCCGGCGTAACGCGGCATGAGGAGTTCCAGCGCTTCGTTGGAGGTCGCCACGAGGTTGGTGCTCGCGTCCGGGTCTTTGTAGAGCGGGAACTGGCCATCGTTCGCGGCGGAATACATGCGAAGGCCAATGCCGATCTGTTTGGCGTTGCTGACTGTGGTCGCGAATCGCGCCTGCATCATCGCCCGTGTCATGGTCGGCAGGGCGATTGCTGCAAGGATGGCGATGATGGCGATGACGACAAGGAGCTCGATGAGGGTGAAGCCTTGCGAGCGGAGTTTTTTGATTTGCGGTGTTTTCATGATGTTTGAGTTTTTGGTTTTTTGCGGCATTCGCGGATTGCTCCTGCCTTGGGGAAGACACTCGCGCATCTGTGTTATGGATTTGTTACCGCCGCGTTCGGTGTTGATGATTTCGACGGGCGCATTTTTTTCTCGGAACTTATTCGCGATAGGGCAGTTTCACCCTCCATGAATTCTTCAAACTGGATACAACGCCGCGAGTTTCTCAGCCGTACCGCCATGGGCCTCGCCTTCCTCACAACGCCTGGTGCGTTCGCAGAAGAACTTCTCCGCACTCCGAGGCAGACGGAAGGTCCGTTCTATCCCGACCATCTGCCGCTCGATACGGATAACGACCTGCTCGTCATCAACGATGCCGCGACACCGGCTCTGGGCGAAGTGACTTATCTCAGCGGGCGCATTCTTGGCCCCGATGGCTCGCCGATTCGCGGTGCGGTCGTGGAGATTTGGCAATGCGATGCGCAGGGCGTCTATCTGCACACCAAGAGCGGCGGAGCGACGGAGAAAAGGGACCGTAATTTTCAGGGCTTCGGACGCTTTGTGACGGGTGGGACCGGCGAATATCTGTTCCGCACAATCAAGCCTGTCCCATATCCCGGACGCACCCCGCACATCCATTTCGCCGTGAAGATGAAGGGGCGCGAGAAATGGACGACGCAGTGCTACGTAAAAGGACTCGAGCAGAACGAAAAGGACGGCATTTGGAAGAGCGTGAAAGACGACGCGATGCGTGCATCCATCACGCCGGAATTCGCGCCGCTGCCCGGCGCAAAGGCAGGGGAACTGGCAGCCAAGTTCGATATCGTGATGGGCTACACGCCCGCTGCGTAGCCGCGTCTAAATCACCTCGCGCACAAACACATCGCCGGTGATTGCGACGTTGAACACGTCGAGCGGCAGCGCGTTGGGCACGGGATTCGGGCGCAGCGTGTATGCCGTCGTGCCCCTCACAAACTTCCCGATGCTCTGCGCGACGAAGCCGAAGGTGTCGCCCGCCGCTGCCGTGCCGTAAATGTGGCCCTTGATCGTGATGCTCGCGATTTTCGAGACGATCGCCGGGTTGTCGGTGAATGGGCCGGTCGGCACTACGACAGCATCATTTGCATCGCCTATGGTGAAGTCATTCACGATATCGATTCCCGCAGTGACGAAGCTTCTCGACCAGTCGCCGCCCACGGTAATCGCTCCGATTTGCGCATCGGGATTGCCGTGGTCACCCGCGCCGAGCCCTGCTGCAATCAACGAGTCGGTGACGTTTCCTTTTACGGTGACGCTTGCGATTGCGAGCGCCGCTGCCGCATTGGCCGGGCGCGCTTTGCCGCCAGCGATGATGCCGGCGGATTCCATATCGCCGCCGACGCTCACCTTGCCGACCGTGGTGAAGCCAATCAGTCGCACAAATCCGCCATTCCCGTCCATCGAGCGGCCGATCGTGACGGCTCCGAGTTTTCCATCCGCGATAACGAGGAGTGATGAACCGGTCTGTGAGATCATCGAGCCGCCAATCTTCAGCGCGGTGATGTCGCCGGACGCCGTGATTCGCGCGGCAGGCGTCGTGCCCGCCGTTTCGAGATTCCCTAGAATCGAAATCGCGCCGAAGCTGCCCGCTGCCGCGCCCGATGCGGTGAGCCGCGCACCGCGGACGTCGCCCCTCACGGTGAGCGCGCCGACCTTGCCGGAAAAGTCGCTCGCGTAGTTCCCACCGTCGGTCAGTTTATTCGAGCCGAGCAATCCCATGGAGCCGATGGTGAGTGATTTGAGCGAGCCATCCCCGGGCGTCGCGTCGCCCGCGCTGATGCGTTCGAGATTCCCGGCAATCGCTACGACACCGAGGTCCACACCCGTCGCATTCAGGTAGCCGATGTGAACAGACCCGTCGCCGAGATTGTTCACCTTGTCGAACTTCGCAGTCAGCGCGAGTCCCGCGCCTTTCGCGGCCGCGCCTTCGTTCGAGAGATTGAGAATGCGCAACACCTCGCCGCCGAGCGCGCCCTGCGCCTCAAAGGTGAAATCCGCCGCGTCCAGCACGGCCTTCGTCGATTTCAGCGTCACCAAATCGCCGTCCACATCCTTCCACGTCGCGCTCTTTCGATCCGCCGCGACACGCAGCGAAGTGTCGTCATTGTTGATTTGAAGGGTCTTCGTCCCGCCGAGGAGAATCGCGTCGCCGCTCAGGTTCGAGAGCACAAAGTTGATGAACTCCGTGGGCTCCACGTCCCGTTCTCCGGTGATTGCCACGGTCACGGTCTGCGTCGTGGTAGTTGCGTTAAAGTTCAGCGTCGATGGTGAGAAGGAGAAGTCTGTGCCCGGTGTCGCGGTGCTGCCCGCTCCGGCGGAAAGCTGCACGCTCACGGGCTGAGTCGGTGCGGAAGTCATGCGAATCTCGAAGCTCACCAGCGTCGCCCCTGCGTTGCCTTCCGCGATGGCGAGGGGACTCGCATCAGTAAAAACAATCGCCGGTGCCACCAAGGCGGGATCCGACATTTCGGAGGTCGTCTTTTCCGCCGTATTCGTGGCGGTCGCCGTGACAAAGCCATAGCCATCGAGCGGCAAACTCAAACCCGCATCGAAAGTCGCCGTTCCCGCGCTATTCGTCGTCGCCACAATTTCGCCCACCGGAGAATAGAAGCCAACTTCACCAGGAATGTGGCCGTAAATAATCACCGTCAACTCCGTATTGGGCGTGCTTTGAATACTCCCGACGGCCCGATAAAATCCCATCGCGTCGCGGAAGGCGCCTGCAAGGACGGGGAAGTTTGGCACACCATCCGAATCGTTCGCATCATTAAAAGTCCGCCCATCATCAAGAGCGTCGATCACCGCCGCGCCCGGTGCGCTGTAAAATACATTCTGCCGAATCTCCACGGGCCCGAGCCCGGTGGTGATCGCGGTTTCGCCCGTCACGTAGATCTTGTTTGTATCAGGGTCTGCGCCGCCAATCCGGACGTTCGGGCCCTCGGCATAGATGCCTCCTCCGTTCGGGGCGAGTCTGAGAAACATTCCATTGGTCGTCAGGCCGATGAGATTCCCCGCGATGATTGCCGAGCCAGAGACCATGATTCCCTGAGTGTTGAGTTGAATCGCCCGGCCGACGTTGTTGGCAATGCGGTTGGGTTCCCCGTTCTCCCCGTCTTTCCCAATCAAGAAATTTGCCGCCCCATAGGCGAAGATGGCCGGGCTTTGATTTCGTGAGCTACCGTCAAATGTCCCATCCGCATAAAGCCCGATGTAGTTGTTTTGCACCCGGACATTCCCGAATACGCCGACCAAATGGATGGCGTCGCCGCCATTGCCGGAGATCACATTCTTGTCGGGGCCGCCGATGGTGAAGTTGAACCCCCCATCAATGTAGATTCCCGAGCTACCATTCGGGAGCGCCGCCTGGCCGGTGCGATCCAAACCGATGTACGAGTTCTGAACATAGAGCCCGCTGGCGAAGGCCGAGACGATTCCGTAAATTGAGTTGCCCGAGATCACGTTCCGTCCCGCGATGCCATCGCCGCCGATGGTGGCATTGCCGCCGGACACCGAGATACCGAACTGATTTCCCGTGATGGTGCTGCCCGAAATGAGGATGTTGCTGGCAGCTATTGCGACTCCGATATCAGGAAAACCCGTGATGGTGAGCCCGTGCAACTGCGAGCCATCCGACCCGTTCGCGAAGGCGAAGCCGGTTGTTGAACTGCTCATCCCGCGCGAGATGGTCACCAGCGGGGAATCGACATAGCCCGGCTGCGTCCGTCCGTCGATGATCACCGGGGACTCGACGAGAAATGAGGCGCTTAAGTTATCCAACTCGATCGTCGTCTGTCCGGGAGCAAGGTTGAAGCCAATCGTATCCGTGCCCATTGACCCGGCAGCGAGCGAGAGCGCCTCTGCAAGGGTGCCTGGGCCGAACCCGGCGTTGCTGGTGACAGTGAAAGTGGCAGGGGCGATGCGGGACTCGAGTGGTTCGATGTTCATGGGATCATTCCAATCCCATGCGACGGAATACTCAATCCTCAATCGCAGTCATCCGCACTGCAAGCCAGTCAGCTCCGCCGGGCTACGCGTCTTTTCCGCAGCACTTCTTGTATTTCTTCCCGCTTCCGCACGGGCACTGGTCGTTGCGACCAATCTTCGCGGGCGCAACATGCGGCACCGCAGGGGTGCGGACCACCGGCTCGGGGTTTGCGAAAACCCTTCGGGGAGCTTCGAAGCGGGGCGCTTCAACGAGAGGCTTATCGTCGGCATCTTCGAGGCAGTAATCGATCCACCATTCCGTGGCATGGGCGACGTTGTTGATGCGCTGATTTCGCTTCCGGAATAACTCCAGCGGTGATGCGTCGTCTTCAAACACCGGGTTCTCAATGTCGTTCCATCTGATTATCGTATCTTCGATCCATCCGGCATCGAAAGGCGCGCGGAGCAGGGGGACGAGTTCTTTTGCTTCGATCTCCATCACAAGCAGCGCGAGCGCAGTCCAGACGTGGTCGTATTGGCGGATGAGTTTCTCGGAAATCAGCTCTCGCAAATACGTGATGAGGGCTTCTCTCGGCATCTCGTCCCATGTCACGAGCACCCCAAGACTGTGCAAGGCGACAGTCCGGCAGAAATCGTCCCCATCGGTGTCTTCCACGATCGCTCGAATCTCGGGAAGGTCGGCGCCTGCCACAGCGGCGAGAATCCGCGGTCCGTCCTGCGTGACGATATCGCCGCCGATGTCGTCGGCTCCAGTGCCCGGAAGTGAGAGCCAGCGGAGGACGTAGGGCAACGCAAGCGGTTCACGCCACTTTGCAAAAAGATACAGTGCGTTTGCAAAGAGCCGCGCTTCATCCGCAGTTGAGTGCAGCGGCTCCGCGAGTCCGGTCTCCAGCGCGGCGAGCAGGATGGGCGTCAGTTCCTCGCGGCGCACGTCGGCAGACGCAAGCGCCGCCTTGGGCTGATACCCGCGATACTCGGAGAGTGCGACAGCGATGGCCTGTGCGGAGAGGTGTTCCATCGGAGCTTTCGTGGCGGCGATACCATCGGCAGTCCTGCGCGTTCGCTCGATGTTTGCCCAGTATTTGCATTCCCGGCAAATCCCGCCGAGCGGATAATCGATACCCTCATCGTGCGGGCATCCTTTGATTCCCTCGGGCACCAAGCGCCCGGCCGCCGCGACTACGGTGAAGAATTCCTCCACCTCTTCCGCGATTCTCGCGTCGTCGCGAATATCTCCGCCCTCGACGTACCATCGCTCCACTTCGGTCGGCGCGGCGTCGGGGGAGGGGACGAGCGTGGCCATATATTTTGTGGCCCGCTCGGCATCCGGCCCGAAGGCTACAAGGACGCCAAGTGGATACTCATGCTGAAGTGGTTCGATACTTTCCATCGCGCACTAAATGAAATGAGCGGCGTTCCCGCAACAATCATCTCCGATGGGATTACTTCGCCAGCGAAACGCAAACGATCTCCTTGTCATTCCGCGCATACACGCTGCGGTTTGCAAATGCCGGGTGCGACCACACGACGGGGCGGCCTGGGTCGCTGTTCGACGGGTCGATGAGATGCATGCGGCTGACTTCCTCGTATCCGGCGGGCGAGAGTTTCGCGATGATCAGATCGCCCTTTTCGTTGAACAGAAAGTAGCGTCCCTCGTTCTTCACCAGAAACACGTTTGCCCAGCGCACCGGCTTGTCCGTCGTCGTCGCGGCAAACGTCTCCCATACGCGCTCGCCGGTCTCCGCTTTGACGCATCGGAGCTGTCCATAGCTGCACACTCCGTAGATGTGCCCGTCTTCGAGAAAGGGCGTGGACATTACCGTGTGGAGCGCATCGGTCTCCTTCTCGCTCGCTTTTTTGCTCTGCCAGATCTTCGTCGCGGCGGGCTTGTCTTTATCCAGACGCATCATGACCGAGCCGTTGTAAAACGAAGTCACGTACAGCAAATCTCCCAGCTTCCGGGGAGTAGCGATGGTCATGCCCGCATTCGCTTTTCCCCGCTCGGACCAATAGACAGAGCCCGTCTCCGGATCGAGCGAGTTCAGCGATTGTGGATGCCAGATGATGAGCTGCCGCTTGCCGCCTGCCTCGATGATGACCGGTGGCGCATAGCCCGGCTCCATTGCGCTCAGAGCGCGCCACAATTCTTTGCCCGTGTCCTTGTCATAAGCCACCGCCACGCTCCCGTCGCCGCCCGCGAGACAGATCAGCTTTTGTCCGTCGATGAGCGGATGCCCGGAAAATCCCCACGTCGGAGTCGCGACTCCAAAATCCTTTTTGAAATCACGCGCCCACACTTCCTTTCCCGTCGCCGCATCGAGACACATGAGATTTCCCTCCGCGCCCAGCGCATACACTTTTCCCCCGCTCACCACCGGCGTCGTGCGCGGTCCTGCGGCGTAGCTCACCGTGTAGGGGCAGTCGTATTCATGCGCCCACAGTTGCTTTCCATCCGCCTCGTTCAGACACACCACGCGCTCCGATCCGGGAATGTGCCCGCGGGCAAACGCATTGCGAGGATTGCTCGCATCCTTCGCGAGCTGCCGGTCCATAAAATACACGCGCCCATCCGCCACCGCAGGCCCCGAGTAGCCTCCGCCAATCGGCACACGCCAGCGCACCACCGGACCGCCCGCCGGGAATGTCTCGACGATGCCCTTCTCACGCCACACGCCGTCGCGTTGCGGCCCGAGCCATTGCGGCCAGTCGTCCGCGTGCGCAAGTGTTGTGAGGAGTGGGATTGCGAGAAGTGAAAGGCGAAGAATCATGGAAGCAATGTCAGGGCGGATAGTAGTCGCAAGGTCGGACGTCGGAGCAAGAACTGACTGCCGACCTGCGCGACTTTGCGCGTTTCCGTTTCATATCCATTTCCGAGCCACCCAGGCCGGGCGATCACGCTCGACATTTTCCGACTGCCTCTTATCAGCGATTGGAAGACTGATTATGCGCTCCTTGTTTTTTACAGCCTGTTTAAGTTTCTCCGCATTTGGAGCGCTCCCGCTTTCGCAGCAGGCGGCGCGGACGGGAAGTTTTGTGCTGCGGGATGGCGCGAGTGTGGGGATTGAATTCGCGCACCAGTGGACTCCGCCGGAGCGGTATCGCAAGACGTTCGACCACTCGGGCGCGGGCGGGGTGGCGATCGGGGACTTTGATGCCGATGGGAAGCCGGACGTTTTTCTGACGCGACCATTTGGCGGGGCGAAGTTGTATCGGAATCTCGGTGGCTGGAAGTTTCAGGACGTCACGGCGCAGTCGGGAGTCGAGCGGGAGCAGCGCTGGGCGGGCGGCGCGACTTGGGCGGATGTGGATGGCGATGGCGACCTGGATCTCGCGGTGTGCGGCTATGATTGCGCGAACCGGCTTTGGCGGAACAATGGCGACGGCACGTTCACTGACATCGCGGCGGCGAGCGGTCTGGCGGTGAAGGGCGGGAGCACGATGATGACTTTCTCGGACTTCGATAATGATGGCGACCTCGACGCGTATTTGGTGACGTATTTTGCGTTCGAGGAGCCGGGAGACGTTCTGAAAATGAGCGAGCTGCAATCGCGGACGACGACGGATGCAAACGGGCGGCGTGTCTTGCCGCCGGAACTTCGCGAGCGTTATCGACTGCTCACGCATCCGGACGGACGGACGGAGGTGGTGCGCGGCGGGCAAAGCGATCGGCTTTGGCGAAATGACGGCGTGCGGCCGGATGGTTCCGTGAATTTTGTCGATATCACCGACGCGGCGGGCGTGCTCGATCACGGTCTTGGGCTGGCGGCGACGTGGTGGGACTACGATGAAGACGGATGGCCGGATTTGTATGTGTCGAACGATTACTTCGGCGCGGACCGGCTCTGGCACAATGAGCGCGATGGCACGTTTCGGGATGTCGCTCCAATGCTGCTTCCTGGCACGCCGTTCTACTCGATGGGGAGTGATTTCGCGGATATCGACAATGACGGGCATCTCGATTTTTTCGCGTCGGACATGGCTGGCGCGACGCACTATCGCGCGAAAATGGGAATGGGCGACATGGATCGCTACGGGTGGTTTCTCGAGACGGGAAATCCGCGCCAGGTGATGCGCAATACGATGTATCTCGGCTCGGGTGGAGGGCCATTCCGGGAAGTGGCGCATTTGCTGGGGCTCGCCGCGACGGATTGGACTTGGGCGGTGAAATTCGCGGACATCGACGGCGACGGGCGCGACGACCTTTTTGTGAGCAACGGAATGATGGGCGACTTCTTCAACAGCGATCTTGCCGACACGATGAAGGCCGACCCAACCAAGTTGCCGCCGAAGCGGGATGCGGATTTCGCCTTTCGGAACACGGGTGCGCTGGCGTTCGAGAACGTGAGCAAGGCGTGGGGCGTGGATCGAGAGGCGATGAGTTTTGGTGCGGCTTACGGCGATCTCGATGGCGACGGAGATGTCGATTTGATCGTGAGCAATTGGAATGAGCCGCCGAGTATTTACGAAAACCGGATTGCCGGTCCGCAAAGGCTGAGCGTCCGACTGCGCGGTTCCCGGAATCGCTGGGGCGTCGGGGCGCGGGTGGAATTGGAATCGGATGGGTTGCGCCAGACTCGGTATCTCACGCTGGCGCGCGGCTTCGCAGGCTCGGACGAACCGGTGCTGCATTTCGGGCTCGGTGCGGCGAAGGAGGCGCGCAACGTGGTTATCCGCTGGCCGGGTGGGGGAGAGCAGCGCATCGCCTCGCTGGAAGCAGGCCTGCTCCACACGATCGATGAACCGTCCGATTTGCCGAGGGTCCAACCTGCGAAGACGGAAGCGCCGATTTTCCGCGAATCGACGGTGCTCGCGGATGCGCGCCATTCGGAGAAGCCGTTTGATGATTTTGCACGCGAGCCTTTGCTGCCGAACAAGCTCTCGCAACTCGGGCCGGGCATCGCGTTCGCGGATATCGATGGGGATGGCGATGATGATTTCTTCCTCGGCGGCGCGGCGGGAAGCGATGCGATGATTCTGCGCAACGATTCCGGGCTGCGATTCACGAAAGCGCCGGGCGAGGCGTTTGATGAGGACGACCGTTGCGAGGATATGGGCGCGGTCTTTTTCGATGCCGACGGCGACGGCGATCAAGACCTGTTGGTGGTGAGTGGCAGTAACGAATACGCGCCGGATGCGCATGAACTGGGCGACCGACTCTATCTTAATGACGGCCGCGGAGAGTTTCGGAAATCATCCGCGTTGCCCGATGATCGCGATGCGGGCGGGCCGGTTTGCGTGGCCGATTTCGACCGCGACGGGGATCTCGATATCTTCATCGCCGGGCGCGTGCTGCCGGGGAAGTATCCGCTCTCACCGCGCAGCCGACTTTTGCGCAATGACGGCGGGCGCTTTACGGATGCCACACCGAAGGAACTCGCCGCGTGCGGGATGGTCACGGCTGCGGTTTGGAGCGATGTGGATAACGACGGCTGGGCGGATCTTGTTCTGGCGGTGGAATGGGGGCCGGTGCGAATATTTCACAACGATCAGGGTTCCCTCACCGATAAGACGAAAGCCGCCGGAATGGAGGCTTTCACCGGATGGTGGAATTCTATTCATCCGGTCGATCTCGATGGCGACGGTGACCTCGATCTTGTCGCCGGGAACTTTGGCATGAATACCAAATACCACGCCGACGCTGCGCATCCGGCGATGATTTATCATGGTGTATTCGACGACACGGGCGTTGCGCAGATCATCGAAGCAAAGCAAGGCGACGGCGCGATTTTACCCGTGCGAGGGAAGAGTTGCTCTCAAAATGCGATTCCTGATTTGCGGGCGCGGTTTCCGAAGTTCCATGATTTCGCGTCGGCCACGCTAGTGGACATCTACAGCGCGGCGGGGCTCGAACGCGCGCGGAAGTTCGAGGCGGCCACGCTGGAAAGCGGTGTGTTCTGGAACGACTCGAGGCCGGGCCATCCGGCATTTCATTTCGCGCCACTACCGCGGCTGGCGCAAGTCGCGCCGGTATTTGGAACCGCGTCCGCAGACTGCGATGGCGACGGTCACGTGGATCTCGTGCTCGCGCAAAACTTCCACAACCCACAACGCGAAACCGGCAGGATGAGCGGCGGCCTCAGTCTCCTGCTGCTCGGCGATGGAAAGGGTGGGCTGACGCCCGTTGCGCCTGAGCAATCGGGCATCTCAATCACGGGTGATGCCAAATCGCTCGTGACTACCGACATCAACGGCGATGGTCGCGTGGATTTGGTTTTCGGGATGAACGACGGTCCTGTGCGTGTCTTCGAAAACCAACGCGTCGCGCCGCAGCGGAGCATTGTTGTCCGTCTCGTCGGGAAGCCGGGAAATCCCACAGGAGTAGGCGCCCGAGTAGAGGTCCAGACCGCAAGCCGACGATTGGTTTCCGAGGTTTCCGCAGGTGGCGGTTATCTGTCCCAATCGCCTGCGAGGTTACGTTTCCCGATGCGCACTGGAGAGGAGCCGAAGAGCGTCTCTATCCGTTGGCCGGATGGGACAAAGTCAACTCATCGGTGGCCCGGCGGAATTGATGCGGTCTTGAAGCATGACTGATCGCCGGGGTGCCGGCGGGGCGTGTGGACTCAGTGTGCTACTGCGGGCCAAAATGCTTCCCAATTGAACGGGCGGCTGAATTCTCCGTGGTGGCATTTGATGCAGTCGCCAGCTCCGATTTTTCTCATGCGTGCGCCTTCGATATCTCCGGCTTCGATTCGGGCGATGTGCTTTCCCGCAGGGCCGTGGCAGCTTTCGCAGCCGACATCGGTGAGCTTGGTTGCAGCGAATTCACGACGGTATCCGCCCGGTTTCTCAAAGCCCACGGTGTGGCATCCGATACAATTCGGGTCGGCGTCAGCTTTGCGGGAGACGAGTGTTCGAAACGCATGTGCGTGGCCCGATTTTTTCCATACGTCGTTCGCTTTTGTGTGGCACGCAGCGCATGATTCGCTCCCTGCGTAAGTCGATGCAGCCCGGACTCCGGGGATCCGGTCGGGAGAGTCGGACGACGGGTTATCGACTGCGAGTTTTGTGCCGCGAATGGCTTCGCGGTAGTCCACGGCGAGTCCCGCTACCGCGGTATTCTCCGAGGTGTCCGGCGTGACGAGTTGCACGTCCGCAGTGGTCGCAGAAGCTCCAGTGGTTTTGTCGAGAATGAGTGCAAGTTTGCCAAGTGCCTTGGATTCGTTCGTGACGTGGAAGATCGCTGTTTTACCTTCGTGGACGAGCTGTTGCGATGGCTCCGTGACCTTGCCGCCGAGGACGAGGCTGAACTCGGGGAACTCCTTCGCGAGCGAGTGCAGGCGGTCCTTGCCAGTGAAAGCGAGGAGGACAAGGAAGTCGGCATCCCGCTTCAAAGTGGGGAGAAGTTGCCCGATTGCTGTGCTCATTTTCTCGACGCGCAGCCCGTGTCCGACGGTATCGGCGGATTCATCCATCACTCCGACGATAGCGATGCGCCATGCGCCGCGTCTGGTGATGATATGGGTTTTCAAAAATGGCGTGCCGGTCGCAGTGTCGAGCAAGTTGGCAGAGAGGAGCGGGACGCTGGACTGCGAGGCGAGATCTCGAATTTCTGTCGCAGACAGCCGCGCTTCGCGGTGGCCGAGGTTTGCTGCGTCGTAGCCCATTTGGGAGAACGCCTTGTAAATGTATCCGAGCTCGATGCGGTGGTAATCCTCCGGCCCTTCCAGCGCGTCACCGGCATCAAGTCGCAACGTGCCCTGCGGGTCCGGCGCGCCCATCAGCGTGGCGATTCGTGTGAGTCCGCCGAGTTGCCCGGAAAAGCATCCGCACGGGACGAGGCGTCCGCGGATGTCGGCTGTGAGCCACACGGTGAGTGGGTGCGGGGTATCCGAATGGCCGCGCCAGAAGAAGAACGCGAGGACTGCGGCGATGGCCGCGATGATGCCGATGCGTTTCACCGTCTAGTAGAGCAGGGCATAGACGAGTGCGTTCATGTTGACCTGCGCGGCCTGCATGATTTCGTTGCCGCCGCAGCAGCAACAGCCCTTGGCGTTCTTCACGTCGTTCAGTCCTTCGCGGGAATAGACCATGACAAGGCGGCCGTTGAGTTCCAACCCCTCCACGAGTTGCGATTTCCCGCCTTTATCCGTGAGCCGCGGCAGGTGTACGACGGTGGAGAAAAGCGGATGCGTCATGGGGATTTTGTCGAGTTTCGTGCCGGGAAACATGAGCTGCATTTCGAGGCGCAGGGATTTGTCCCAGTTCGCGTCCGAACATCCGGGACTGCTGATGATGAAGCCCCCGTTCGTGAGATATTTTCGCAGGTTGTCGCGCTCCTTGGGAGTGAGGGTGAAGGATTCCTGCCCCGACCAGACGAGGAACGGGAAGTTGAAGAGCGTCTCGCTTTCCGCTTTCACGGGGACGAAGGCCTTGCCGACATCCAGGCTCGTTCTCTTTGCGACATCGCCGAGGAATGCATCAGCAAAGCACACGGAGCTCCGGTTGGTCGCATAGACGAGGTTGCCGCACTGAATGCGAGTGAGGTCGGAGTTGCCTGCGTCGGCAGCCTTCACGAGTGCTGCTTCCATCTGCTTTTGCTTTTCTTCGGCGGAACCCGCGGCGAATGCCAGGGACGCTGTGACGAGGAGTGAGAGGATGGTGAATTTCATTTCTTCGGTGCGGTGATGGCTTTGAAATATTGTTCGACAAGTGCGCGATACTGACCGGCATCGGATTCGCCGACGACGCTGTCGGACTCGCGGTTCAGCGGCGTCGTGCCGGTGGGAGAATCGGACTTCTCCAGCGCCTGCGAACCTTGCGGGTTGGGCTGTCCTCCGCGACTGATTCCGGTGCTCGAAGACTTGGAGTCACGCGAAATGGAGCTCTCGTTTCCGAGCACTGGAGCTTGTGTGCCTTCCGTGATCGCAAAGCCGCCCGCGCCGCCTTCGCCCTCGCCTTTGCCTCCCTGTTTTCCAAAGCCGACGCTGCTGCCGAATTTGCGACTTTGCATCATCTGCTGAAAGGTGGAGCCGGGCTTCATGCCCCGCTTGAGTTGCATGTATTGGTCGGCCTCTCCCGCCATGCCTTCACCGGGCTTGTCGCAGTTCTCGGCGAATAGCTTCTCCATTTCGCCGGCGAGGCGTTCGGAGAGCTCGGAGCCTTGTTGTCCCTTGCCCTCCAGCATCGCGCCCGCAGTCTTCTCCGCCATCTGGCGGACGTCGATGTCGGCGATTCCCTGCGCGAGGTCGCGTGCGCTTTGGGCTGCTTTCGGGAAGTTCTCCTCGGCGGCTTTTGCGTCGTCGTTGAGCGCCTGTTCGACCTCTTCGATTTGCTTGCGAATCTGCTCCTGAGTCGCTGCCATTTCTTTCATCGCGAGTTGCTCCTCGCGGTTCAGAGTGTCCTGCTTTTTGTAGGCTTTCATCTGCTCCGCGAGCTGGCGCTGGGCCTCGGTGAGCTCCTTGAAGCGGTTCATATCCTTTATGATTTCGTGGAGTTTGGAGAGATCTTCCACCGTCTTGGCGACCTGCTCTTCTTCTTTTTGAGCTTCCTTGCCGCCGAGCTTTTCAGCCTGCTCCCGGGACGCTTTCTCAAAGTTTGCGAGCGCTTCCAGGCCGGGCGATTTGTTCGCATCGGCGTTCTCTTTTGTGGATTCGCGGATGTCCTCCGCCTTCTCTTTCAGGGTTTCCGCCAGCTCGGCTTCGATGTCATACACGGGCTCGTCGCGGACGAAGGTCTCCATGTTTTCGGCAAGCTTCTCGAGTTTCTGATTCACCTCGTTCTGGCGGGCGAGGAGTTCGGTGAGTTTCTTTTCCGCAGCCGTTTTGTCCTTCGCGTCCGCGAGTGCTTCGCGGGCTTTGGCGGCAGCATCTGCCAGGGCGCGTTGCTGCTCCACGAGTTCGTGCAGCTCGTTGAAAAGGTCGGTGTATTTCTGCGCGATGTCCGCCATGTCGAGTTTCTCGCGGAGGAAGTCATTGTAGTCCTCTGTGCTGATGACGGTGAGGTTCACAACGGCGCTACGTGCCAGATGGGGCTCTGGAGCGGTATCTATCACTTCCGCAAAAAAGGACAGTATGTCGCCGGGATTTACCGCCAGCGGAAGTCCGCGGGAACCGTCCTTCGAGACGGGTCTTGGCGAGGTGCTTGGGAACCCCGGGATGGCAAGTGCTGGAAAACCGGGCGAGAGGTCAAAGGCGAAGGAGCGACGGATGCTGGTTTGCACATCGCTGATCGTCTCGACTGCCGGCTCCACGTAAGTCCCGTTGACCGCGCGGTGAAAGCGGACTGTTTTCAATCCGTAGTCATCCGTGCTCTCGACGGCGATTCGGAGCGCGTATTCGGCGGTCACAAAGCCATCCTGTCCCGGTTCGACGATTCGGACTTCCGGCGCGAGATCCTTCAAGACCGTGAGCGAGGACTCCCACTCGCCTTGCGCGGCGATGCCGTCGATGTCGGTGAAAGTGAACCGCAGTTTCCCGGATTCGCTGGTGGTAAAGGTGCCCGCGATTTCGTTCTCAGCGACGGGCATCATCGGAAACGATACCGTCTCCTTGTCCTGCGCGGTGAATTCGATGAAACCCTGCTTGAGCGGGCGATTGCTTTGGATTCGAAATGTCAGGTCCGTTCCGTTCAGTGCGCGGAGGGCTTTGAATGCGAACGCGGATTCCACGGGCTTTAGTCCCGTGTAAACAGGCGGCGTGGTCTTCACAAATGCCTTCTCCAATTGCGGCACACGCTGCACGCCGACGCGGTGTTTCACACTCACGCTGCGGAGGTTTTTGGTGTGTGCAAAGATCACGAGTTCCGTTTTCACGTTCTCGATTTGTTGCGTGAAGTTGCCGTCGGCCTTCGCAAACATTGGCAACGTGCGTGTTTCATCGGGGTGCTCCGGCGGATGAAAGGTAACGAAAAGTTCTCCCGGCTGATGTCCCCGTGTGAGCGCTGAAATCGTAACGCTCTGACCGTAAAGCACTGTCGCGCCATCGATCGAGGGCTCGGTGATTTCCACCCTCGTGAACGAAAACGGAGGATGATCTCCGTAAGGATCAAGAAAACGCGGCCAGACGGTGCGCGTAATTTCCCAGCATATCCCGAAGAGCGCGGCGAAGCATGCCACGCCCAGCGCCGCACGCTTCAATGCCCGCCGGGCCGCGCCACTGCCTGCATACTGAGGGAGGTTCGCCTTTTCCAAATCCGCCGCATATCCATCGACTGCGGATGCGGCGAGTTCGCGTGTGAGCGGGGAGACTCTTTCATCGCGGGCTTGCGCGCCGAGTTGCAGGGCGTTGAGCAGCTTCGTGCCGAGATGAGGCGCGCGTTCCTGAAGGACGCTGGCGACGTGCTCGTGCGTGCGGCGGCGCATCGCGACAATGAGCGCAGCAAAAAGGAACCCGACAGCCACCCCGAGAAACGCGATGCCCATCGCGAAGCGCAGTCCTCCTGCGGGGTGAAAGATAACGTCGGCGGCGACCAGCACGACAGCCATTCCGCCAAGCCACGGCCACGCGTTGAGCGCGAGCCGCGCGCCTTTTTCCCGTTGCATCTGACGCCCCGCGGCATCCAGTTGTTGCGGCAGTCCGCGAAGTGCGGGGCGTTGCGGGCTTGGTGATACGGTGACGCTCATGCTGAAAGAACTTAGCGGGGATTTCGCGCTAGGCAATGCAGCAGATGGAGCGCCGATTGAGTGAGTCAGAACTGGTTGGCGTGCTCGCTCCGTATGGTGCGAGCTCAATGCACTGTGATGCCGATTTGAACGGACGAATTCCTTAAGTCAGAATACGTGCGAAAAAGTCGACATTCGACTGCGTGCTACTGCCGACGGGGGCGTGCCACGATGTTACCACGGATCCATTTTTGAAACGAAGGGAGCCTATCGACAGGGATGCGAAACCGAAGTTATCCCCCCCATTTTCGAAGCCAACCGTATCAAGTTGCACTTTGGCTATGGCACTTGCTGAGACGTCAGTATTTAAAAAGAAAGGTCCGGAATCGCTCTTAATTCCTCGAACGATCAACTTCCCGATCGTCGATGCGTTTACGAGACTTGCAGTTAGTATTGGAAGCTCGGTAGTGCCCTGAACTATCCCAGCGAAGATTCTGCTATCGCGAACTCCGCCAGCCATGAAAGACCCGATACCACTGGCTGAATCAATGACTGTTCCATCGAGCCATCCGCCAATAACAACTGATCCAATTGCTTTTCCGGGAATTGCTGAATCGGAGTTTGCCGATGTCGCAGAAATCAATGCGTTAATGACCGAATCGCCGACTCGCAGCTTGCCAATTACAGTCGCGATGATTTCGCCCCGGAGGTCCCCTTTAACTTCGATGCTCCCTACGTTTCCCGTAATCGCTGCCTTCCAAGAGTCGGTTATCGAATCGACTGAGACGTTAGTCAGCGATCCTTGAATGCTCCAGTCGCCGGAAATGGCGCCAGAAACAGTGACGCGCCCGAGTGTTGCGCCTTTGACACCAACTGCACCATCAAGTGTAAGGTCCGCCCCAAACACTCCGAGGCTTGGATTGATGTTTCCTTTTGGGGATTTGATTTCCAGAAGGGAAATTTTGTCCGCGTGAAGCGAGCCTCCGGTCCATCCTGCGGCACGGAGTGTGCCGATTCCTCCATCAATGTCCGCAACAACATTAACAAGAGACCTGAAAGTGGCACTATTCACAGAACCATGAATTTGAAGGCTTTCAGTAATGTTTACTCCCTTCATTTTGAGACTCTTCACGCCACCGTCAGAAGAGATGCTGGAGACACTAATGACAGCATCTCCACCAGCTGTGCTCACATTTACTGTCGGGGTTCCAGACGCTACATCCAGCGCCAGATCATCCAGTCGCACGTTGTTTCCAGTTATCTGAATCGCACCGCCAGCAAGATTTTGAACCTGCAAGTTGGCTCCGCTGAATCCGAGAGCGCCTTTGGCGTTTCCGATTACTTGAATCTTCGCCTTGGTTCCATCGGCGTCAGAGAAAATCACACTCTTGGCACCTCCTCTACCGACGAAAATTGCCGACGTGTCGATGCTTACCGGGACTTGGTTCCCTGAACTTAGCACGCCATCGGTCACTTCCACGGTAAGGGCTTCACGGGCAGAAGTGAAAAAATCAGCGGGAGTCCAGACCAGAGTTTCTCCAGTTTGAAGCAGCGTCGTCCCTGTCACAACCGGCGCGCCGCCTTTGGTCAGGGTGCCGTTGCTGACGGTGAGCACACGGAAACTCAGCGCGTCGCCATCCGGGTCCGTTTCATTTGCTGCGGCAGCGAGTGCGTCATACGTAATCACGTAATTCGCCGAGCCAAGCTGACGTGCGAGAGTGTTGACGCTCGT
>JAYUSJ010000158.1:0-5771 GCA_043755735.1 Verrucomicrobiaceae bacterium
AAGTTGAAGGGCAGCATCCGCACGAAAGTGCCGTTCTACATCGGGCGGCGAGCGAACGGGACCGGCGAGACATTTACCGGCGCAGTGCAAGACGTGCGGCTCTACACGGGCGTGTTGAATGCGAAGCAAGTGCTCGCGATCAACGAACTGCCCGACTTGCGCACCATCCTCGCCAAACCCGTGCCCACGCGCACGCCGGAGGAGAAGCAGCGGTTGCTCGCGTTTTTCTCCACAGGCGACCCGCAGGGCAATGACCTGACGCTGAAAGTGGCGGCGCTGGAGACGGAGAAAGTGGAGATTCAAAAGCGCAGTCCGGTCACCCACATTCAGAAAGAAAAAGAAGGCTCGATGCCGATGGCGCGCTTGCTCAGTCGTGGCCAATACGACCAGCCGAAGGAGGAGCTGAAACCCGCCGTCATCGCCGCGCTGCACCCGATGCCCGCTGGTGCACCGGGCAATCGCCTCGGCCTCGCGCAGTGGCTCGTGGCGAAGGAAAACCCGCTCACCGCTCGCGTGACGGTGAATCGTTTCTGGCAGGAGATATTTGGCGTGGGGCTGGTGAAAACCTCGGACGATTTCGGCATCATGAGCGATCCGCCTTCGCACGCTGCGTTGCTCGATTGGCTGGCCGTGGACTTTCAGCAGAACGGCTGGGATGTGAAGCGCTTCATCCGCCAACTTGTGACGAGTGAGACCTACAAACAGAGCAGCGTCTTGACGAAGGAACTCATCGAGCGCGATCCCGATAATCGCCTGCTCTCGCGCGGCCCGCGCTTCCGTATGGATGCTGAGATGCTGCGCGACTACGCGCTCGCCGCCAGCGGCCTGCTCTCCCCGAAGATTGGTGGCCCGAGCGTTCGCCCCTACCAGCCCGACGGCGTGTGGGAGGCCGTGGCGATGCCCGGCAGCGACACGGGGAACTACAAGCGCGACAGCGGCGAGTCGCTTTACCGTCGGAGCATGTACACCTTTTGGAAAAGGAGCGCGCCGCCGGCATCGCTGGAGCTTTTCAACGCGCCGAGTCGCGAGACTTGCACCATCCGCCGCGAGCGCACGAATACGCCGCTGCAAGCCCTCGTGATGCTCAACGACCCGCAATACGTGGAGGCCGCGCGCAACCTCGCGCAGACCGCGCTCAAAGCAGCGCCCAGCGATGCAAATGCGACGCTCGACTTCATGGCTCGCCGCGTCCTCAGTCGCCCGTTCCGCCCTGCGGAAGTCGCCGTCCTCCAAGCCAGCCTCGCAGCCCTCACCGCGCATTACACGCAGACTCCCGCCGACGCGAGTAAGCTCATCACGGTAGGAGACATCAAAGCCGACCCTTCACTCCCGCCGCCGCAACTCGCCGCGTGGACGATGCTCGCCAGCCAACTCCTGAATCTCGACGAAGTCCTGAGCAAATAACGGCGCTGCGTGAGCCTTGGCGACGGGTGTGGCAATCGTGGACTTCTGGGCGGTGCGGCTGCGGGTTTGATCGAAGGCTTTTGCGTGTTTGCGCGCTTGCGTGGTTCGCGATGGGCAGGCACGACATCGGCATGTCGTCTTTAGTCGCCTATTTGTTTCGCTCCGCCGCCGTAGTCATTCTTTTTGTGCAGATTGCACGTGCGGAGGTGGCTTTTCCGCAGGATGCCCACGTTCTGTTTTATGGGAACGCGTTGGTGGAGCGATTGCTGGAGAATGGCGAACTGGAGGCGCGGGTGCAGATCGCGACTCGCGGGAAGAATGTTCATTTTCGCAGCCTTGCGTGGACTGGAGATGAAGTGGCGAATCGCCTTCGAGCGGAGGGTTACGCGGCGCACATGAAAGAGCTTTTGGAGGCGTGGCCGGCGAGTGTCGTGGTGTTGGGCTACGGGGGAAACGAATCGTTTGCCGGTGCGGCGGGGCTGCCGGCATTTCGTTCGGCGCTGGCGGGGTATTTGGATCAATTGGCGCGGCTGCATAGAGGTGCAGCGTTTGTGATTCTGTCTCCGATCGCGACGGAGGACGATCCGGCGCGATCCGCTGTGGTGAAACTTTACGCGGATGCGCTGGCGGGTGCGGCCAAGCAGCGTGGCGCGCTGTTTGTGGATCTATTCACTGCGAGTGAATCGGCGTATGCGAAGAGCAAGACTCCGCTGACGACGAACGGGATTCACCTGAATGCGGCGGGCAATCGCGAGATGGCCATCGTCATCGCATCTGCGCTCGCGGGGAAAGCGGCAGAGCAGGCAAATGCGGCACACGTGAAAGAGGTCGCGGCGGCGGCGGCGCAACTCGCGTATTACACGGCGGAGGTCGTGCGTCCGAAGAACGGCATTCTTTATTACGGCCAGCGGAAGCGCGCAAACGAGCGCGCCGCAGAGTTGCCACTCTACCTTGAGCGCATTTCAAAAGCGGATGCTCAGGTACACGAACTCGCGGCGAGCGAAGGCGCGAGGTTTGCGGACCTTCCGTTCATCGCGCTTGCGCCGTTGCCGCCGGTGACGAAGGGCGGCTCGAACAGCGGCGTGGGAACGGTGAAGTCCCCCGCAGAGATGCAGGCAGAGCTGAAAGTCGCGCCGGGATATTCGCTGAATCTCTTCGCTTCGGAAGAGCAGTTTCCGGAGCTTCGTGCGCCGGTGCAGATAGCGTTCGACGCACGCGGACGACTGTGGGTCGTGACGATGCCGAGCTTTCCGCACACCGTTCCAGGGCAGCCGCAGGAGGATAAAATCATCGTTCTCGAAGACACGGACCGCGACGGCAAGGCTGATAAATGCACGACTTTTGCAGGCGGGTTCGACGCGCTCGACGGCATCGCATTCACGGAAAACGGCGCGCTCATCGGCGAGCAATCGCGCCATTGGCTGATGCGCGATACGGACGGCGACGGACGTGCGGACACAAAGACGGAGGGACTTCGCGGGCTCGATGTCACCGATTCGCATCACGGCGGAATGGTGGCGACAGACCCAACGGGCGGCGTGTGGTTTTCAGACGGTGTTTTCCATCGCTCGCAGTTCGAGACGCCGTTCGGTGTGCATCGCGGATTCGATTCTTCGACGTATCGTCAGGACATGCGCACAGGGCGCATCGAGACGGAGTGGCAGAGCCTCACGCCGAATCCGTGGCGCGTGACGTTTGATCGCACCGGCAACGTGTTTCAAATGTATGGTGGAGGCGATGTGCTCGACGGGCTGCCGCTCACTTGGACGCCGCTCGGCATCTATCAGCCGTATGCCTTCGGCAAGGTGCTCGACTACGGCAAAGGCAGCGGAGCCGCGAGCATCTCCAGCCCGAACTTCCCCGACGAATATCAGCAGGGCATCGCCAACGGCGTTCTGCTCGGACCCTACGTGGTGACACTCACTAAATGCGACTTCAGCCAAGGCGCGGTGCGAGGCAGTGACCGGCTCGATTTGCTCATGTCGCCAAACCCCGCGTTCCGCCCGGTGGATATGAACTTCGGTTTCGACGGCGCGCTTTACGTGTCGGATTTTTCCAGCGCGATCATCGGCCATGCGCAAAACCCGATGCGCGATGCGCGGTGGAATCACACCAAAGGTCGTATCTGGCGCGTTGTGTACGACGCGAAGCCGATCGTTAAGGACTGGCCTATCATCGAGGGCCGCGCTGCGCGGGAGTTGTGTCCACTGCTCACGCATCCGCAGGACATCGTGCGTCACCACGCACGCATCGAATTGCGCAAACTCGGCAAGCCCGCGCTTGCCGCAGTGGATGCGTGGGTGGCCGGTAAATCCGGCGACGACCAAGCGATGCTCGAATCGCTGTTCGTGTGCGAAGGACTTGGCGAAACACGTCCCGCGCTGCTTGCTGCGTTGCTGAAATCACAATCGCCGATGCACCGAGCTGCCGCCGTGCATCTCATCCGCCTACAAGCAGCGCGACTGCCGGATTTCGTCGCGCTTTTGGAGGGAGTCGCGGCGGACGCACATCCTCGGGTGCGTATGGAAGTCGTGGATGCCATCGCCCATTTGCGCCCGGCATTTGCAGCAGTCGAGAAACTCGGCCACGCATTCCACGGCGAACAAAATGACAGCGTGAAGAAGATGCTCGCAGACCTTTCATACGGGACCGCTCCGCGACTTGGAAGCAGTGTCCCCGTGCTGGAAATTCCGAAGGATGCCTTGCTCTCGAAATGGAATAATCTCGGCGAAGGAGTTTATCAGACTTTCATCCGCAGCGATGCCGCACAACCGGCAGTGCTCGCGTTGCGATACAGCTTTCTCGACGTAACGCTCAACGGTGTGCAAGTGCTGTCATTTGACTCGCAATGGAGCAGCGACCAACAGGCGCGCATCGAGTTGCAGCCTGGACTGAACACGCTGGAAATCACCTATCGGAAGCTCCGCGCCGCACCGCCGGCAGTGTATCTCTTTAGCCCAGCCGGTGAGAAGTTACCCGGCGCGCAATTGCCGTCCGATGACGCGAGACTTGCCGCATTTACCGCAGAGTGGGAGAAAGCAAACGCCACACTCGGGAAAGCACTGCGAGTGCAGGCCGTGCCGAATCAAATGATCTTCGCTCCCCGCGAACTGCGCGCAAAGCCGGGCGCAAAAGTGCGGCTCATCTTCGACAATCCAGACCTCATGATGCACAACTTCGTGCTGCTCGCACGCGGCGCGGAAGAGGAAGTTGGAGCGCTCGCAGACAAGCTCGCCGCTGACCCAGCCGGCATGGCGAAAAATTACGTTCCCGTTTCGCCGAAAGTCCTTTTTGCAACGCCGCTCGTTGCACCAAACACGAAGGCCGAACTCACTTTCGACGCGCCGAAAGAGCCGGGCGAGTATCCTTACCTCTGCACGTTCCCCGGTCACTGGCGCGTGATGAAGGGCGTGCTGATCATCGAAGCTCCGTCGCAAGTTGAGACGCAGAAGAACGCGGCTCCCGACGGCTTCGAGGATCGTATTCCGAAGTCCCGG
The DNA here is from genome assembly GCA_043755735.1 of Verrucomicrobiaceae bacterium. Taxonomy (GTDB): domain Bacteria; phylum Verrucomicrobiota; class Verrucomicrobiia; order Chthoniobacterales; family Chthoniobacteraceae; genus SXWH01. The sequence goes on from JAYUSJ010000158.1 coordinate 4,902, forward strand.
ATCGCCGTCGTAAAAGCCGAAGACAAAGCGAGCAATCCCGGCGGAGGTCGGGACGCAAGCGCACTGTTCAATGGCACCACGCGAAATGGCTCCGCACAGGCCGCCACGCTCGACGACGGCAAGACCTTCCGTGGCTACGGAAAGGGCGACACGCTCACAGTCACGCTGGATACGAGCGATGCGCACGGCGGATACGACATCTCAGAAATCCGTGCAATCGCAGGGCACATTGACGGACGCGCATCGCAGTCGTTCACCGTCCTCGCCGCCACCGCCCATGAGCCCGCGAAGTTCAAGCGAGTCCAAACCGTGAAGATTCTGACAGAAGCCGGGGCCACGGAAGTCCGGATCATAGCGAGCGAGAATCTGCGGGGCATCGTGGCACTGCGCTTCGAGTTTGCAGACGGACCGCAGGGCTACAACCTCTACCGAGAAATCGCCATTCAAGGAGTTGCGCGACCTGGGCATTGACCCGGCGCCGACGATGCTTGGTTGCCTGCATTAGCGAACTGCTTCGCATTGGTCCGAATCCCGTTTAGTGGAGTGCTCGACTGGCTGATACAAAATCGCCCGTTGACCCCGCCCCCTCGGATACCGTTCCCTCCGCGCCGATGGCTTACGAATTTACACAGACCCGCCGCATTGAGTTTGCGGAGACGGATATGGCGGGGATTGTGCATTTTGCGAACTTCTACCGGATGATGGAGACGACGGAGCACGCGTTCTTTCGCTCGCTGGGCTTTTCGGTGCATCAGGAGATGGGCGGCGTCCGCATCGGCTGGCCGCGTGTTTTTACGTCCTGCGAGTTTTTGAAGCCGCTGCGGTTTGAAGACATGGTGGACGTTCAGCTTCTCATCACCGAAGTCCGCA
>JAYUSJ010000159.1:0-19427 GCA_043755735.1 Verrucomicrobiaceae bacterium
GAAGAAGGACATCCATCTTTACATCAACAGCCCCGGCGGAAGCGTCACGGATGGACTGGCGATTTACGACACGATGCAATTCATCAGTTGCGACGTGAACACGTATTGCATCGGTATGTGCGCCTCCATGGGCGCGCTCCTGCTCTGCGCAGGCACGAAGGGCAAACGCTACGCGCTGCCCAACAGCCACATCATGATCCACCAGGCCAGCGGCGGCGCCCGCGGAACGGCATCGGACATCGAGCGGACCGTCGAGTTTCTCTACAAGCTCAACCGCCGGACCAAGCAGATCATTTCCCATCACACCGGCCAGCCCGAAGATCGCGTGGCGCTAGATTGCGACCGCGACAATTATATGACCGCAGCCGAGGCAAAAGCCTACGGACTCGTCGATGAGGTGGTTATGAACAAGAAGGACGTCCCAAACTTCGCCGAGCTGGTAAAACTTCCGAAGTCGGAGTAAGTCGGGGAACGGAACCAGCTTTCTCAGATCCAAAATGGCCCGCGCTTCAAATCTAACCATGTGCTCATTCTGCGGCAAATCGCACGCAGAAGTGAGGAAACTCATTGCAGGACCGGGAGTCTATATTTGCGACTCCTGCATCAACGTCTGCAAAGGCATCCTCGACAAGGAACTCAACGAAGAGGCCAAGCGCCACAGCACGCAATTGCGCGTGCCAAAGCCTGCGGAGATCCGCCGCAATCTCGACAACTACGTCATCGGACAGGAGACGGCAAAGAAGACGCTCAGCGTCGCCGTTCACAACCACTACAAGCGCATCCTGCACAACAGCACCATCGGCCAGGGAATTGGCAGTCCGCTGGACCCGCTGTCGGAAGTCGAGATCGACAAGAGCAACATCCTGCTTATCGGCCCCACCGGTAGCGGCAAGACGCTCATGGCGCGCACGCTCGCACGCGTGCTCGACGTCCCGTTTTGCATCGCGGATGCGACCACACTCACCGAAGCCGGCTACGTAGGCGAAGACGTGGAGAACATCATTCTCCGCCTGCTCCAGGCTGCGGATTACGACGTGAAGCGCGCGGAAATCGGCATCGTCTATATCGACGAAATAGACAAAATCGGACGCAAGACCGAGAACGTCTCCATCACCCGCGACGTGAGCGGTGAAGGTGTGCAGCAGGCACTCCTGAAGATCCTTGAAGGCACCACTTGCAACGTCCCACCGCAAGGCGGGCGCAAGCATCCGCAACAGGAATACATCCAGGTCAGCACGGAAAAAATCCTCTTCATCTGCGGCGGCGCATTCGTCGGGCTCAACAAAATCATCGAGCGTCGGCGTGGAAAGAAGATGCTCGGCTTCGGCGCTGCACCGCGCGACGAGAACGAACAGAACGTCGAAGTGCCCGAGAGCGAAACGCTCCGCCACACCGAGCCGGAAGATCTCCTGCGCTTCGGGATGATTCCCGAGTTTGTCGGACGTCTACCCGTCATCACCGCGCTCGACCCGCTCACGGAAGACGAGCTCGTCTCCATCCTCACCGAGCCGAAGAACGCGCTCGTGAAACAATTTCAAAAGCTCCTCGCGATGGAAGGCGTCAGCCTCACTGTCACAAAGGACGCCCTGCGCGCATTCGCCGAAGCCGCCGTAAAACGCGGCACCGGAGCCCGTGCGCTGCGCTCGCTCTTCGAAAGAATCATGCGCGACGTGATGTATGATGTGCCGAGCCGCGAAGACATCGCGGAGGTCACAATCAACCGTGCAGTCGTCGAGGGCAAAAAGCTCCCGACACTCCGGCGCAAGCAGGACAAGGACGCAGCGGCGTAAATCGGCGCTTAGGTCGTCCCCTAAACCCGTTTTATGGAGTGAATAGCGACGGGGTGTCTGTGACGCTCCCGCTACTTTTGGACAAAGCGCAATGCACTACTCAACCGCCCGCTCATCATTGCCAGTGAGCAGGTAGTAGAGGTTTTTCAAGAAAACCCCAGCGCATATTGCCACCGCGCAGCATACGATGTAGAACGCATATCCGAAACGCACCCCGGTCGAAGTCGCGCTGATGCGGCCGAAGGACATCAGCCAAACCGCAAACGCCGAGGCTGCCAGACCGATGCCCGAGCAAATCAACATGATGAATGCCCGCTTTCGCACCGCCTTCCGCTTGGCCCCATGCGCCGCGACGAGCATTTCATCCGCCACCGCACCGGTGATGCCGTGCTTCGAGCTGAGCCACTGATAGACCTCCACATCCCGTGTCCCCCAGTAAATCTTGGAGTTCACCTGCTGGCGGATCATTTCGCGTCGTTCTTCTGGAGTCATTGCTTGTGGAAAGAGTGAATCACCCGGACCGAATGCGGACAAGCTTGCATGCGACAGAAGTTTGAAAGAAGGCGATCTCAACTCTGGCTCGCCTGACGGCGCAATAAAAGGACCGTCAGCCAGAACGCGAACGAAACGAGCCGGAAATCGTTCCTTCGACCGTCAATGGTCGATCTGCGTGTGAACGCATGGTCCGGAGCAATCGTGCAATCGTGGCCCGAGCCCTCCAATCGCATTGCTCGCTTGAAAGGCGACTGGGCGGACAGAACCACCGGCGATTCCGCACCGGCAATCTCGAAGGACCGGGTGAAAGCGTTGGATTTTTGCGCCGAAAAGATGACTTCCGAACCGGTTTCGAGGTTCCATTTGCCGCTGAACATCCCGTCCTTCGAAATCGTGTAACGAGTCCCATCGATCGTCAACGTCCCCTGCTCCCCCACCCAATTCACATGCGTCTCAGCGCTGTGTCCCTCGCCCGATAAGAAAAAATCCCAGGAGCAGATTCCTTTTGGCGAGCAGCTAAACATGATGCTCATAAGTAGCAGCGAGATTTCGCCCGGCAACTCCGCAGCGACAAAAAGCTTCCGCGGGCCGAGCCGCTATTTGTTCTTCAAACTCTCAATAAGTTTTTTAGCGCGGATGGTTTCTTGATGCCCGAGGCCCAGCGTTTTCGTGTATCCTTTGAGTGCTTTCGCGGCGAGCGGGAGCGCTTTGGAGATTTTTTTCTGTTTATCGTAGAGCACTGCCAAAATGAGCGCGGTGCGGCAGGTATCCGGGTGGTTGTTACCAAGCATGCGCCCCCGGGCATCCAGTGCCCGAAGGAGAAGAGGCTCGGCGGCGGTAGAATTGCCATTGTCTGCATAGATGTTTGCGAGGAAGTCCAACGTGCTGAGCGTAGGCGGCTGGTCGGGACCATAAAGGCGTTCTTGGATTTTGAGCGCTCGCAGGTAGAGGGTCTCGGCAGCGGCGGTGTCACCCTTTTCTACACATAGTGCGGCGAGCAAAGTGATGGGTAGGAGGGTTTCTTCATGCTCGGAGCCGAGTGATTGCTCGCGGACTTTCAAGACGCGACGGCAAAGTGTCTCGGCGGCGGCGCGTTCGCCTGTCTTGCTTTGTAAAACGGCGACGGTATAGGCGATGCGGAGAGTATTCGGGTGCTCTGGCCCGACTGTGCGCTCACGGTAGGCTAGGACGGTTTTGGCGAGTGGGAGAGCGTCTTCATAATGGCCATATTGCATGTGCACAGTTGCAAGAGTATAGTTCATGTTCATCCGTATCTCGGGGTTCCAGTCTTTTCCGCACAGATCGTGAGCCGCCCGCAGGTGGGCGACTGCATTTTCGTATTGGGATTTCCGGGCTTCGCCGATGGCGATATTGAATAGCAGAAAGACTTTATTCCCCCGCAGCTCTTCGGCTTCGTCAGGCGTCTCGGGGATCATCTTCTCAAGCTTCTCAAGCATCGCGGGCATTTGCGCGGGATCCGTAATCACAAGCTCGCGACCAGAGGGGCATATCTGCAACTGGCGCGCAGGAACGACTTCTTTTTTCTCGGGCTCAATCGGACTCTTCTTCTCTGCGCCGAATGCGATATTCGTAACAAAGACGATAAGCGCGGCGAGGAAGATTCGGCGTTCGCACGAAAAGCGATTACTGGGAGCATGCTGGTTCATGGCGGGGAGTGTGAGGATTTACTCGGGCGCTGGCAAGACGGGTTGCGCGGCGCGGATGGGCGTCCGTTGCACGGGCGGCTTGCCATTCCGCCGAGCCGGGCTAATCGTCGCGCTCATGAAATCGCGCTTCATTTTCGCTGCTGCTCTCGCATTGCTCACTGCCGTTCGCGCCGATGAAGCTCCGGTGCCCGTTGCGCCCGCTGAGCCGGCAGCGGCTGATGCGAAGAAGACGGCGCAGGAGGAGTTGGAGGCGAAATTCAAAAAGACCCTGACCGATGCGACGATGGTGGGGACTTGGTATCTCGTGACGGATGGCAAGGCCGGGGAGCCGACGGCGGATAAATACACGATCGCCGGAGCGACGAAGCTGTTCGGCGAAAACTGGCTGATTCATGCGCGCGTGCAATACGGGAAGGCGGACTTTACTGCGCCGTTCCCCGTGAAGGTAAAGTGGGCGGGCGATACGCCGGTCATCACGCTGGACGAGGTGGGGATCCCCGGCGGCGCGAAATTCTCGGCCCGGGTATTGATCTACGGGGGCACTTATGCGGGGACTTGGTCGGGCGGCGGGCATGGCGGGCTGATGAGCGGCGTGATGGGTAAGGTGAAGGAGTGATAGAATCCGGCCGGCCTTTGAAGCGATTTCGCCTGAAACGCATTTTCTGGCTTCTCACGGCGACTTCTTCGGCCACACTGCGAACACGAATATGGGAATTTTTAACCAGCCCGTCTTTACTTCTGACAAAAAACGCGAGCTTCCGCCGGGGCTTTGGACCAAGTGCCCAAGCTGTGGGGAGATCATCCACAACCTCGAGTTGGAGCGGAACGATCGTATCTGCACGAAATGCGAGCATCACTTCGGCGTCACGGCCTCGGACCGTGTCGCACTTTTGATCGATGAGGGAACGTTCGTCGAGCACGACGCAGGACTCACTTCCGTCGATACGCTGAAATTTACAGGCCAGGCGAGCTATACGGACCGGCTCAAGAAGTACCAAGTCGCCACGGGGCAAAAGGACGCCGTCATCTGCGGCACCGGTTGCATCTCCGGGCAGGAGGTGAGCATCGCGGTGATGGACTTCCAATTTCTCGCAGCAACCATGGGCAGCGTCGTCGGCGAAAAAATCACTCGCGCGATCGAGCGGGCGACTGCACGCAGGCTCCCGATGATCATCATCAGCGCGAGCGGCGGCGCACGCATGTATGAAGGGATGCTCTCGCTCATGCAGATGGCCAAGACGTGCGGCGCGCTTGCTTACCACTCCGATGCGCACCTGCCCTACATCAGCGTCCTCACGAATCCCACGACGGCGGGCGTGATGGCCAGCTACGCGAGCGTCGGCGATGTGATTCTGGCGGAGCCGAAGTGCATGATTGGCTTTGCCGGGCCGCGGGTGATCCGCGAGACCACGCATCAGGAATTGCCGCCCGGATTTCAGACGGCCGAGTTTTGCAAAGACCACGGGTTGGTGGATATCATCGTCCATCGCAAAAAGATGAAGGAAACCCTCGCAGGGCTCATCGGCTACTTCACTCCGGCAAAGAAGTAGGGGATGACCTACTCCGAGTCACTCGACTGGCTCTACACGCTTCAAGTCCACGGGATCAAACTCGGTCTGGAGCCCATGCAAAGGCTCTGTGCAGCCCTCGAAATCGAGACAAGGAGCACGGAAGAGAGGCGCTTTGTCCATGTCGCCGGAACCAATGGCAAAGGCTCCGTCTGCGCGATGACCGCCGCGATGCTGTGTGCATCGGGCCACCGGACTGGACTCTACACGTCCCCTCACCTCGTGAATTTCCGCGAGCGTATACGCTTGGGACGCAATCTAATCCCTGAAGAGCATGTTGCTGAAGGCCTCACAACCATCCGGAGTGTCATCGACGATTGGGAACACACGCCAACCTTTTTTGAAATCACTACCGCCCTTGCGCTGGCTTGGTTCCAGCGGCAGAACGCCGACTGGGTCGTGCTGGAAACCGGCCTGGGCGGAAGGCTCGACGCCACAAATGTAGTCACGCCGTCGGTCAGCGTGATTACCCCGATTGGATTCGACCACATGCACTACCTCGGCACGACGATCGCCGAGATTGCCGGAGAGAAAGCGGGGATCATCAAGGCCGGCGTGCCCGTCATCAGCTCACCGCAAAGGCCCGAGGCCGAGGCCGTCATTCAATCAACTGCGGACCGTCTCGGCTGCACAGTGAAGTTTATCTCCAATCCCATCACGGAAAATTGCGAGGTCACGCTCGAAGGAAGCCATCAGCGCATGAATGCAGCGGTCGCGTTTGCCGCGGTGATTTCCGCGGGATTGCGCCCGGACCCACGCACCATTTTCGGTGCGCTCCGTGCCGTGGAGTGGCCCGGTCGATTCCAGCGGATCGCCGAAGGTCGCATCATCCTCGATGGCGCGCACAATCCGCCCGCCGCAGAACAACTTGCGAAGACGTGGCAGGAGATTTATGGCGAGCAAAAACCCGTGCTCATTCTCGGCGCGATGGCGGACAAAGACATCACCGGGGTCGTGCATGCCCTTGCGCCGATTGCATCCCGCGTCTGCTGCGTGACGGTCGGAAATCCCCGCAGCGCCAGGGCTGCCGACCTCGCCGAAATCGTGCGCCCATTTCACCCGGAGGTTTCATCGCACGCAGATCTCGCCGCAGCTCTGTCCGGCACGGGAGAAAACGAGCGTATCCTCATCGCAGGTTCGCTTTTCCTCGTCGCCGAGGCGCTCATTCACTTTGCACTGGCCGAGCCCGATGGACGGACGACGGTGCAGTAGCGCTTAGTTTGAGAACAGCGGGCGCAGCGGAACTCCCGCTGGACGGAACAGGGACCGCTTCGGAGCCTCCGGTGTGGCCGGCGCTTCAACTTCGGGTTCCACCCGATCAGGTTTCGCAATCACCGGTTTTACTGCGGCAGGTTTCGCAAGCACAGGTCTTACTGCGGCAGGCTTCACGACGACGCGAGGCGCAGGTTCGGACTCGCGCTGGATTCGCGTCACCGCCTGTTTTCTCGGGCGCTCGACCGGGGCGACGATCTTTTCGCCGGACTCCGTGTAGTCCCGAAGGGTAACGATGGTTGCCGGACGACGGAGGAAGAAGCTCACCTGGTTTTGGACGGTTTCCGATGGAAGCCAGACGGGTCGTTTCAGACGCTCATCCATAATCCACCACGGATACTTCGGCGAGGCATCATCCCGATAAATCACCGACGTCCGCTGGGCCGTCCCTTTGCCGTCATACTTCGAGTGGTAAGGGTAATCGTAAGTCACCACTTTATGCGGCACACGCATCTGATGGAGCTCCGCATGAAGCTCCCCCGCAAAAGCCAAGGAACGGTTCTCGGAATCCGCGGTTACTCTTGGCGTATTCACCACACGGTTCCACGTCGGACTCTTCCGAACGACGGAACATCCGACGAGAATCACGCACGACAGAGATAGGGTCAGGAATTTTGACATAAGAAGTAGGACGGGAAGCTCATACCGTTCCACAGGCTCTTTCACAATAGTAATTCCTAAGCGCCCCCTGCCCTACCGCCTCCACCGGAAATGGGAGCATCACACTTTTTTGACGTTTCCCGCACCGCAGCCTGACACCTGCCCCGAACTTTCCCGATATTCTGGCGGGGATGAAAACGCTCATTCTTACTACACTCACCCTCGTCACCTACGCCCAATCCGCAGAGCCCGCCGCGAATCCACTGGTGGACTACAACGGCTTCCGGAAGGTCGCCGCCCAGGTACAGACCGTCCGACCGCAAAAGCGGGTTTCGGAGGAAAAGTTCATGGCGCTCGCCGCGGAGGCCGACACTGTGATTCTCGATGCTCGCAGCGCCGATAAGTTCGCGCTCCGGCATATCAAGGGCGCGGTGAGTCTTCCGTTCACCGACTTCACGGAGGAGTCGCTCGCGAAGGTCATTCCGCGCAAGGACACCCGCGTGCTGATTTACTGCAACAATAACTTCCGCGGCGCACCGGTGTCGCTCGCATCGAAGGCCGCGCCTGCATCGCTGAATATCTCCACCTATATCGCCCTCGCGACTTACGGCTACACGAACGTCTATGAACTCGCGCCTTTGCTTGATGTGAAGACAACGAAGCTGCCGTTCGTGGGAAGCGAAGTCGGTCGCGAATGAGCGATCAGCGCACTTCGCGATTTCACGAAACTCGTTTTCCTGCATAAAATCGTGCGATTTTCTAACAAAGCCCGAAGGTGCCCGTCTGACCCTATGAACGATGTCTGCCGATTCTCACAAATACCGCTGGCGCATTTGGTAAAAATCCGATGATTCCGCCGCCCAGAAAACGATGGCCGTGAAAACACCGGACGAACCAAGCGCGCCGTCTCCGCAATGGGAGACGATTGAGGAGGTATTTGCTGCCCTGGAGTCGCCGTTGCTGGCGTATGCCCGGCGGTTGCTCGGGGATTTCAGCACGGCGGAGGATGTCGTTCAGGAGGCGTTTATGAAACTTCACATACAATTTGGCGATGTCCGACAGCCGCAACCGTGGCTCTACCGCACGGTGCACAATCTCGTCGTGGACCATCAGCGCCGCTCGAACAAGCTGGTGCTTTCCGGCGACCACACGAAAGACGACGACGCGCCCCAGGATGAAGCAACGGATTCCCAGCCGATGCCCGACGAGCAAATCGCCCGCGGCGAAGGAATCGGGCTGGTGCGGCTGGTCCTGGAAACGCTGGATGCGCGCAGTAAAGAGATCATCCGGCTGCGGTTTGATGACGATTTATCCTACTCGGAGATCGCTGAAAAGACGGGGCTGAAAGTCGGCCACGTCGGCTATCTCCTCCACCACGCGCTGAAGGCGATGGCCGTGGAACTCGCGAATACGGAGGTGGGACGATGAACGTCCGAAACTCCAAAGTAGCCCGCGAGTCCCTTCGCGGATTCACGACACCCGCGAAGCGGCAATTCATCAAAAATGCGGCTTCGCCGTGTGGCAATGCCGCGAAGGGACTCGCGAGCTACTTTATCCGCGCTGCCGCAAACTCGTCATTTTCAGGAGGTCTTCTATGAACCCCGACGCACCACGCACAGCACAGGAAGAATTGGAAATCCGCATCACTGCGCTGCTCATGGGCGAACTCCCGCCCGACGAAGCCGCCGCGCTGCTCGCGCAGATTGTTGCCGACCCCGAACTGACGGCGCTTCACGCCCGGCTCCGCCACGCAGTGGATCTTCTCCGCGAGGCCCGCACCCTTCCCGAACAGCCCGCTCCGGAGATTCCGCTCCAGCTTTCCAAGGAGCGCCGCGCGGAATTGCTGGCGAAGTTTCGGGGGCTCAAGCCGATGCCCCCGCTCAAATCCGTGCCGACGCCGAAATTGCTGCCGTCGCCAAGGGCGATTCTCGCGCTGCCGCAGAAAAAGAAGCGGGATTGGAAGTGGGTTGTGCCGTTGGGGATTGCGGCGTCGGCGGTATTCATCGTGGGCGGGACGCTCTTTTTTCCGCAGTTCTCGACAATGCGGAGCCAAGTGGCGATTCGAGACGCGGAATCGCACGATTTCACGGACGAGGAAAGTATTTTGAGTCTGAAAGCAGAGCCCAGCTTTTCGCTTTTTTCCTGGGGGGAACAACGGGACGAAAGCACGCGCTCTAACGCGTCCGACAAGTTTGCTCGCAGCGCTGGGGCTGACGTGAGCGGTCCCGCAGGTGGCTCGGGTAAGAACGCGCTCGCGAAAAGCTGGACGAGTGATGCAGATAGAAGGACCGCCTCGCTTTCCGAGGGCCGGAAGCTCGCGGAAACGACACAGGCTCCGCAACGTGCGAGCGGGCTTTACCTGCCGTCTGTGACTCCGGAATCCGAGCATATGCCCTCCGGCCCACAGACTCGGTTTGGGACGAATGCACCATCGGCAGCGACAAACTGGGCGTTTAACGGCAAATCACAAGCGAACAGCGGACAAACTGCATTACCACTCGCCGCCTCGCAACCCACTGCCGGCGAATACCAACGCTTTCCGGGCCATCCCGCGACAACGACATTGTCGCCAATTTTGCGATCTCAGTTCGGCTCCGGCAGCGACAGAAATGCTTTATACACACTGGCCCCTAGAATCTACGGCGGGGTTGGGAGCACCATGGAAGCCGCAGCCGAGGAATCCAAACCCCAGCCGCTTCGTGGCCGCGACGGACTCGCTCCGGTCAATGGAGAACCCCAAGCGGCGGATGAGGCCAAGTCATCGGGCGCGATCGCGAACAACCTCTCTGCGCTGGACAAGCTGTCGGATTTGAGTTCCTCGATTCCGAGGGAAAAAGAAGCCCGTGCTGCAACGGGCAAGGCGGCTCTGGGTCGCAGCGAAGTCGCAGCAGTAAATGGCGCCTTCATGTTTGATACCGATGGTTCCGTTGCAGCATCCGACTTCGCGATTGTCCCGCCGACATCCGGCCCCGCCGGAGCTCCGCAGCCGACCAATGCACCGGCACCTGTCGCAGCGCTCGGAGATGCAGCGAACGACATGGATGTCTCGGCGCCTTTCTCCACTGCGGGGAGAGTTACGCTCGGCAAGAAGCTTAATGCTTGGGTCGACAATTCGGAAATCGCACCCGCGCCGAAACCGAGGGTTGAACTCGGATACATTGGAGACAAGCTCGCCGTCCAGGATGGGCGGGCTGCCGGAGCCATACCGGCGCTTCCCACGCCTGCTCCGGTGATCGCAGATCCGACTCCCGCTCCCGATAGACCCATATCCCTGGCAACTGCCGCTGGCGGAGTCGAACTCACTGGAGAACGCGATCTTCAGCGCCGGATGAAAGTCCCGAATGACTCGTGGAAATCGTCCATGGGCGGCGGTGGCGCGGCCATCGACAGTAAGGCAAAGGTCGCTGCGCAGAAACCCGGAACCGATGATTTCTACCGTGAGACCGACGAATCACGCGCCAACGGTCGCGCGTGGGGCGAAGGACGGAAGGACCTCCATGAGCAGAACCAGAAAAGTGAGCGTCTGGACCTTGCGGACGGTCCAGCCTCGATGTATCGGCTCACTGCTCCCGAGAACACGGTCACTGAGTTCCGGCGAAAATCACTTGGCGAGGACAAGAATGCGGTGGTCGATGCCGAATACAGCGACCCGTCGCTTGGCAATGTGAAAGCCGAGGCGCTCGAGCAGAAAGCCCGGCGGTTCGACGTTGCAGACGGAGGAATCACCAACCGGGAGGGCAAAGACGCCGAAGCCAACGACGTGAAATTTGGGGAACTCGCCTACAGCGGTGCTCGTGCGCAGGCTTTGTCGGAGGTGTCGAGCGAATGGGCGCGCCCTTATCGCCGGTTTGATAAAAAAACGATAGAGCGCGCAGACAAAGCAGAGGCCAAAGTAACTGATTCCGACGCAGATAGAGGAATCACCAACCGGGAGGGCAAGGTGTCCGAAATACCCTATTTTCGGGGCGCTGATGGCTACGAAGAGGTATCGCAAGGGAGTATCGCCGCCAAAACAAAATCCGAAAATGAATCAGATCAAAAACAAACCCAATGGTTCGGCCGGACATCCGGAGGCTTCGCGGTCGGCCCTCAACCGGTTGCCCGACCTGGGGCTGTTGCGGCCCAATCGGGACCAGAAAAAGCGCAGCCCGGCCAGCCCGATGACGCACCAGAGAATTTCGCCAACGGCATTGCCTACTTTGCTAAGCCCACGCTTGATGTGGCTGGAAAATCCGACCCCGGCGCTGTCGGGAAGGACGGCGAGAAAAAAGACACGGACCAGCGTGGACTCGGTACAATTACAGTGTCCGGAGGAGCGCTGGCGCAGATTGCGACAGCCAACGACGCAGCGCCGACGCCGGAGAAAGTCGAGAGTCTCGCCAGATTCCGCGCGATCGCTCCGCAGGAAAAACCCGTCGCTGCGCAGACCGGGCCCGTTGCTTTTGAGCAGGCGGAATTGTCGAAGTCTCTCGCGGATTCCGCGAAGAAAATGCCGGACGTCACGCTTGATGATGCCATCGACCTTAAACTTACTCCCGATGTTGCCGAGTTCGAAGGCTTCGTAAACCATGGTGCCCCGCTGCAAAAGGCGGGCAACGGCACGCTGAACTTTACCGGCGCGGCAAGAGGTGCCGAGCCTCTATCGGACAGCAGCGGCAAAGACGCGGTCCGACTCCAAGTAGAAAAAGGAAAGAAGGCTTACGGATTGCAGCCTGATTTCGGCGGAGAACAAAAACTGGAGGAGAACGTATCTGCGCGGCAGTTGGCCACCGGGACATTCCAACTGCCAACAATTGTGAATGGAGGCGACCTCGCTGGACTTGCTGTTGACGGCAAACCCGCAGGCGGAGCAAAGCCCGAGGATCAGTTGAAAAAGAAGGATTCAAAACGCGCTTCAAAAACGGAGAGAGTCGAGGAGTTGGAGAAGCTTGCCGAGGTGCAGGCGCAACTCGCCCCCGCGATCCCGCCAGTGCCCGAAATGCCAGCGTCCGCAACGCCCGCGAAGCCGGCAACTGCAACCCCGCCGCCCGCCGCCGAGCCGCCCGCACCACCAAAGGCAGCCGAACCGCCACCCGTGCCGCAGCCAGAGGTTGCGACTGCCGAGAATGCGTTCTCCACGTTTTCGCTGAACGTCAGCGACGTGTCCTTCAAGCTCGCGGGAGTGAGTCTCGAAAAAGGTACGATGCCCGATCCAGCGTCGGTACGCAGCGAGGAATTCATCAATGCGCTCGACTACCGCGACCCGGAGCCCGCCGCCGGTGCACCGCTTGCATTTGCATCGGAGCGGGCCCGGTATCCGTTTGCGCACAATCGCGATTTACTCCGCATCTCCGTGAAGACCGCCGCCGCCGGACGTCAGCCCGGCCGTCCGCTGAACCTCGTGCTGCTGCTCGACAATTCCGGCTCGATGGAACGCGCCGACCGCGTGCGCATTTTGAAGGAATCGCTATCCGTGCTCTCGAAGCAACTCCAGCCGCAGGACAAGCTGAGCATCATCACATTCTCGCGCACGCCGCGCCTGTGGGCCGACGGCGTCACCGGAGACAAGGCCGCCGAGTTCACAAATCGGGTGGGCGAGATCACACCGCAAGGCGGCACAGACCTCGGCGCTGCGATGGACCTCGGCTACCAGACCGCGCTGAAGCATTATCAGGTAGGCAGCGTGAACCGCGTCGTCCTGCTTACCGACGGCGCTGCAAATCTCGGCAACGTGAACCCCGAAACGCTCAAGCAAAAAGTCGAGTCGCACCGCAAACAAGGCGTCGCATTTGACTGCTTCGGAGTCGGCTGGGAAGGCTACAACGACGACCTCCTCGAACAGCTCTCGCGCAATGGCGACGGGCGCTACGGCTTCATCAATACACCCGAAGCGGCCGCGACGGAATTTGCCGAACAACTCGCCGGAGCGCTGCGCGTGGCTGCGTCCGACGTAAAGGTGCAGGTGGAGTTTAACCCGAAGCGAGTGACCTCGTATCGCCAGCTCGGCTACGCGAAGCATCAGCTCAAAAAAGAGCAGTTCCGCGACAACACCGTCGATGCCGCAGAAATCGGCGCGGCAGAATCCGGCAACGCGCTTTACACCGTGGAAGTGAACCCGCGCGGACAGGGCGACATCGCCACCGTTCGAGTCCGCTTCAAAGTCCCCGGCACAAATGATTACCGCGAGCACGAATGGGCCGTTCCTTTCACCGCGCCTGCACCGGCGCTGGAGCAATCGGGCACCAGCCTGCGCCTCGCAGCGACGACGGCGGCCTTCTCCGAATGGCTCGCGCAGAGCCCGTTCGCCGGCGACGTCACCACGGACCGTCTGCTCGGAATGATCAACGGAATCCCCGCCATCTACGGCGCAGACCCGCGCCCCAGCAGACTCGAATGGATGATCCGGCAGGCCAAGAGCATTTCCGGCCGATGAAAACACACCGTCAATTCGCAGCAGCGTCTCGTGCGAGCCGCGAGGTTTTGGAGTGCGGGGGCTTGACCCCGCTTTTCCTTCCACGGGCATTCGCGGACACCACAAACAAAAGGTCACAGGCAAATCAAAACCCGCCGCGATCGCGCGTCACCTCCGTCTTACTCATCGCGAAAACTCCGCCGAAAGACAAAGCGGTGTCAAGCCCCCGCACTCCAAAGCCTGCCGGCACTCATCACAACCTTTTCCCGATCCACATCGAATTTTAGCACTATGAAACTCCACAAACTCGCCGCATTCCTTCTCGCGCCGTGCCTCGCATTCGCACAGACCGCCGAGGTAAAAGACCTCTCCATCAACGGCGGCGTCGCCGATGGAAAAGCGAAGCTCACCATCGAAGGCACATTCGGCGCGCCGACCAGCGAGCATAAAATCATCTACTCCACGAGCGTCCGCCAATGGATCAAAGTCGCGCGCGAAAAAATTCGCACCCACATCGAGGCGACTCTCGACATCCTGCAAGGCGAGCCGAAGGAATTCGCGCTCACCATCTCGGGCGAAGGCGACATCAAGGAAGTCACCGGCGAGGCGCTGCAAGATTGGGGCATCCGACAGGAACCCGGCGGCCCGCGCACGCTCATTCTCCGCCCGAAGAAAGGCGACAAACCACTCACGCAACTGTTCGTCACCGTCGTCGCCGAGCGCGACATGAAGTCGTGGAAATCGCCCGTCGCAGGCTTTACTCTCACGCCGCCGCAGCCGGGACTTTTCAACGGATTCGTGCGGGTGGAATCCACGGCAGATCTCGATGTCCGTGCCGATGCTCCGGCGGGACTTCTGCCGATGGAAGTGAAGTTTCTACCGGAGCCGATGCGCGGAGAATTGAAGCCCGACGAACCCGAAGCACTCGCATTTCAATTTCACGGAAGCGCCTACACACTCCCGCTAAAGATCAGCGTCGGCGACCCGGAATCGCGCCAGGTTGTGCTGCGTGACTTCAAGCTCAGCGGCCAGCTCGCGGAGCAAAACGCGGCGTTTGTCCTCACCGCGACAGCCCGCGTCGCGAACCCGAATGGCGGCTCGATTGCGCTGCTCTCCGGCGGCATCGCGCTGACGGAAATCCCGAAGCACCCCGATTGGCGCGTGAGCGCGGGCGGCGGACGGTATGTAATCATCTTCGACAAAGCAGGCGAGTATCCGCTTTCGTTCAAGTTCAACGCCGCCGTCCGACAAAACGGCGTTTGGAACGCAGTGGATTTCCGCGTCGCTACCAGCGCGCTCCAGCCGATCACGCTGCAAGGCCTCGCAGCCGACACGCAGTTCGAGTTCCTCGGCGCCGCTAAGCCCGAGCGCACGGCGAATGATTTCACGAGCTTCCTCCCGCCCGACGGCACGGTGAAACTCGCATGGAAATCCGCGCCACCGGAAGCCGAGGGACGTCTCTTTTATGCAGCCGAGATGCTTTCGCAAATCAGCGTCGGACCTGGACTCATGCGGCAGGTCGCGCTGCTCGACTGCAAAGTCATGCAGGGAGAACTCAGCAGCGTGACCGTCCTTCTGCGCGGTGCCGGAGAAGTCACACGCGTGCTCGGTGAACACGTCCTCGCGTGGAAAGTCGAGCCCGGCGCAAACGCCGCGGAGCGCAAGCTGGTCGTGCAATTCAACCAGCCGCAGAAGAACCAGTTTACCCTGCAAGTGCAGACGCAGACACCGATTGGCGCGTTCCCGCAGACCGTGGATGCCATTGAGATGCGCCCGGAAAGCGCCACACGATTCTCCGGCTACTTCCGCATCGTGAATGACGGCGCGGTGCGGCTGGAAGTCGTGACGGCAAAAGGACTGTCGCAGGTCTCCCCAGAGCAATTTCCCGAGACCGACGCAACCAAGGCCGCGTTCCGCACCGGCGGCGCACAGCGCTTCGCCTATCGTTTTTCCGGTGCGGATTTCGCGCTTAGAATCGGAGCCGACCAGATCCTGCCGGAGCTCACGGTCTCCGAGGTGCTCGCGTATCATCACGGCGAAACGGAACTCGGCATCGATGCCGAGATCGAAATCGATATCCGCGAGGCTCCGCTGCGCGAGTTGCTCATCCGCATTCCAAAAGGCTACGCCGTCGCGAAGCTCACAGCCGCGGGGATGACCGACTACTTCCAGCGCGATGTGGATGAGACCGAAGCCGAAGTGCGCATCGTTTACGGACAGCCGGTTTCCGGGCGTCAGGTCGTGCAACTTCGCATCGAGCAAAACAAAGCGCTCGGTGCCGCCGAGTGGGTGTTGCCTCGCGTGGAAGTCACTAAAGCAAAGTCGGTTCGCGGACACATCGCAGTGTCGTCCGATGCAGGATTCCGCCTCACCGCCGCACGCACGCAGGCACTCACGGAAATCGCGACCGCATTTTTCCCGCGGAAGATTGCCGGCATCCAGGCCGCGTTCCGATTGAGCGAAGCTGCATGGCAGGCGACTCTCCGCGTGGAGCGCCTCCCGCAGTCCATCCAGACGGATGCATTCCACCTTTTCTCCATCGCCGAGGGCGTTGCATACGGAAGCAGCGTGCTCAATTACGTCGTTTCCGGCTCGCCGGTTTCCGCATTCAAAATAGAGCTCTCCGACGAGTATTCGAACGTCGAGTTCACCGGCAAAGATGTCCGCAACTGGCAGAAGACCGAAGGAGGTTTCATCGTGCAACTTCACACGCCCGTGACCGGAGCCTACACGCTCCTCGCGGCGTATGAGCGCGCGTTCAAGGCGCAGGGCGACACGCTCGCATTCACCGGCGCGCGGCCTCTCGATGCGCAGTCGGAACAAGGCCACACGCTCGTCATCAGCGCGTATCAGTTTCAGGTAAAGCCCGTGAGCGTATCGCCCGGACTACTCCCGTTGGAGACCGGCGAAGTTCCGCCGGAGTATCGTCTCTTGTTCGATGCGCCCATCCTCGCCGCCTATCGCTACGCCGCACGGCCATTTGATTTGAAGCTGCAACTCAGCCCGCTCGCGCAGGGAGATTCCATCAGCCAGGTCGTGGATCGCGCATCGCTCACGACCCGGATTTCCAAGGAAGGCCAGGTGCTCACGGACGCGCACTATTTCGTGAAGAACCGCGGCAACGCACACTTCCGCATCGTGCTGCCGGCTGACACTCAATTGTGGTCCGCGACCGTGAACGACAAGAACGTCGTGCCCGTGACCGACAACAACGCGAACCTCATCCCGCTCCCGCAGCAGACGGACCCGAACGCCGTGCTGTCAATCAAACTGAAGCTCGCCTCGCGCTCGAAAGACGCGCAGCGATTGAGCGTCACAACGCCCGCCGTAAATGCACCGGTGATGCTCGCAGAATGGAAGCTGGAACCCGACACCGCGCAACGCCTCGGATACCGCAGCGGTTCTCTCACGCCGGTCGGCGGCGCAGTCGATGTATCGGGCTTCGCCGGACTCGCACGGATGTTTGCAAACGACGGTTCCCGCGCGTTTACCGTGTTGCTCGGAGCGATTGCACTACTCGTGCTCGCCATCGCCGTCTGGCGCTCGGTGTTGCGTCCGGATGTTTACAAAGCCACGGCGCGTCACGGCACAGCGCTCTTCATGGGAAGCGTCGCGTTCGCCCTGTCGTGCTTCGCCCTAATAATGCTCGCAGACATCTCTAGCAACCAAAGCCGCACCGCTCCCGGCGAAGTATCATTCCTCGCGCCGGTGCAGCAGCCAGGAACGTCGCTTACCGCCGAAGTCTCGAATCTCCCAGTCGAAGAATCGGCATTCAGTTTCACAGGCTCCGAATGGCTGGCAGTGCTCGCACTGGGCGTCTGGTTTTACGCATGGGTGACGGGACGGAAGAGCTACGTGCTCGTCGGCTGGCTCGTGCTCGCGTGGGCTGCGTTGCGCTCGGACAATGGCGCGGGGCGCTTCTTCGGCGTCGTCGGACTGTTCGCGATCATACACATCGCAATTCCTGCGATTCGCAGATTGATGCGGTCGCCGAAGGAACCAACACCGACACCACCTCCAGCCGCAAACGGACCATCCGCAATCGCAGCGCTGCTCATCGCCGGGCTCGTCTCTTTTGCCCAGCCGGTCTCCGCGCAGGAACCACCGAAGGATGCGCCGGTCGCCGAGACCGTCACGCAGCAGGTGCGGGTGGATGAGAAGTTCGCATTCGCGACTGCAAAGATTCACTGGCAGGCGCAGAAAGGGCAAAAGCTTCCGCTGCTGTTCGATCCCGCCGTGCTCACGAAGGCCACGTATCCCGAAGCGACGCTCAAGCTCGTGCAGGCCAGCGCAAACGGAAAGCGTGCGCATCACCTGCTCGCGCTGGAAGCAGGCGCGTTCGACGTGGAAGTTCAGTATCAGATCGCGGTGACAAAGAAGGACGCCGCCACTGGATTTACGCTCCCGTCGCAGTTCGGGCTCGTGAATTCACTCACGCTCACGCTGACCAATCTCGACGTCGATATCTCGTCGCCGATGGCCGTTTCTATTGATCGCAAAACTGCGGGGAAAGACACCGTGGCAACGCTCGTCCTTGCGCCAGTGAACGACGCATGGATCGCATGGATGCCGCGTAGCCGCGACGCAGCGAAGGAAAAGGCAGTGTTTCATGCAGAGCTCACGCAGCTTTACGCGCCGACCGCAGGCGTCATCGAAGGGCTGCATCATGTCGCAATCAAGCCCGCCCAAGGCGAACTCACCGAACTCGTTTTCTCCGTGCCGAAAGGCGCGACGATTACGGATGTGATCGACCCCGTTGCACTCGCTCCCGCCAAGGAAAAACAAGCAGCGCCCGTCTCCATTGTCTCGCAATGGCGCTTTGACCCCGACACGGGCAAACTGCGCGTCACCGTGACGCCAGCACAGTCGCGCCCGTTTGCACTGCTCGTCCGCTCGCAAGTCGCCACCGGACCGCTGCCCGTTGCGCAGACCGTCGGCCTCATCGCGCTTGATGGCGCGGCGAGTCAGATCGGCATGATCGGATTTGCCACGGGCAATGAAGTGCAGCTCGACGACGTGACTTCGGAAACACTCGCGCCGATCAATCTCGAAGACTTCCCCGGCAACCTCGCGGGCGCGCTCGCCGGACAAATTCCTGGGCTCACGGTGCGCCGCGCGTTTCGTTATGCCGACGCGAAAGCGACCGGCGCGCTGAAGGCATCGGCAGTCGAGCCGGACGTCCGCGTCGAATCGCAAGACACGCTCTCCATCGGAGAAGACCGCGCGCTTCTCGCCGTGAATGCAAACGTCGATATTACCCGCGCCGGTATTTTCCGACTGAGCTTCGCGCTGCCTGCAGGAATGGACGTGGAATCCATTGCAGGCAAGGCGGTGAGCCACTGGACGGAGGCGAAGAGCGGCGACGCGCGAATCATCACGATGCATCTGAACGGGCGCACGCAAGGTCCGCAGCAATTCGCCATATCGCTCACGGGACCGGGATTGAAGGCCGTCAAGAAATGGAAGGCGCCGCAGCTCATCTTCCGCGAGGCGGGCAAGCAACGCGGCTCGTTCGTCGTCGTGCCGGAGCAAGGCATGCGATTGCAGGTCACGACTCGCGAAGGCATCACGCAGCTCGACCCACAGAAATCGGGCATCAAACAAAAGGGCGTGCTCGCTTTCCGCGTGCTGCAAACGCCGTGGA
>JAYUSJ010000160.1:0-2012 GCA_043755735.1 Verrucomicrobiaceae bacterium
TCCTCCTCCACTCCGCTCCGTTCTAAACCCTTCATAATCAACAAAAACTTTCCACTTTTGATCGCACGCAGTTTTCTACTTTTGTTTGCTACACGACAAGTTCTTCGATTGTGCTTGCAGTGTCCAAATCGACACCAGTTTCTTTAAAAACCAGATCTCGATATGTTATTATCGGCCAATCTCCGCCGAAATCAATCTGAGTTCCCTGATAGTTCACAACGAGAGAACCGTTGTTTCCTTCTTTAACTAAAAGTTGAATTAGTTCCTTAATGAATACCATGTTGTCGCGGTAGTCCCAGTAGGCAGCATACCACTCAAGCATTGTGAATTCTTGCAAGTGGGAACTGTCGATACCTTCATTCCTGAATGACTTCCCAATTTCAAATATTCGCTCATATCCGGCAACCATAAGTCGCTTCAAATAGGTCTCCGGCGCGATGCGAAGATAGAGGGGCATATCCAAAGCATTGTGATGAGTAATGAATGGACGGGCAGAAGCGCCTGAAGAAGCAGCCTGAAGAATAGGCGTCTCAACCTCCAAAAAATCATGGTCCAAAAGATGCTTTTTAAGGGCGGTAATAATACGATGGCGACGATTGAAGCGTTCCCATGATTCCTCATTCGCCAAAAGGTCGAGATAGCGACGACGGGCGCGAGTTTCAGCATCCTCAAGGCCAAGCCACTTCTCGGGAAGCGGTCTCAAAGATTTTGACAGTAAAACAATAGATTGGGCCCTGATTGACTTTTCTCCTTTTTTGGTTGTCCACAGCTCTCCTTCAATACCAATAATGTCACCCACATCAAGGAGTTGACAAAACTGCTTGAACACCTCTTGCGAAAGTGTTGTGGCGTCAAGAGATACCTGAATTCTCCCGATATGATCTCTTAAATGGCCAAAGCAAATCTTGCCCATGACCCGTAAGGATATTAGCCTGCCGGCAAAGCTAACATGTGCCCCGTCAGGGGATTCTAAGCATTGCTTGGAATTATGGCTTTTATCAAATTTGCCTGGATAGGTGATTTTTTGAATTTGGCTCCACTGTTCGAGCTTTTTGCGTCTGATGTCGAGAAGTTCACTCATTTAATAAATATAGCAGATACGTAGATTAATATCAATCGTGCGAGTCGTTCCAAAAACCTGTGGTTCTCTCGCGCTATCGAAGGATCTACAGGAATTTTGCACTTGTCAACAGTTCGCCTGTCGGCGACCAGAAAATACGGACAGAATATGCACTGACAGTCAAATTCGGAGGCGAAGGACCTTCGGTGCAGAGGCGTGTTGGACGGGAGCTTCGAGGGGACAAGAAGAACAAAAGCTCAACTGATGAGCGGCTCCGCTTCCGGGGGCGGCGCTCAATCGCCCGAACTCCGAGCACCTACATTTGCATTGGCAAAAACGGCACTCTGCCGTTTTTGATTTTGGGACAGAGTTTCCACGACGACTGCACCCATCGGTTGATCTTCTCTCGGACGGTTGCTCGTGATGCAGCGTATTTTTCGCGGGAGCGGGCGATGAGTTTTTCGCGGCGACCGGGGGTGGAATTTATCTGGGCGAGTGTGGCGGCTTGAAAGGGCTCGCCGGTTTGGCCGTCTTCGTTTAGGCGGGCGATGATTCGGAAGCGGTCGAGGCTGGTGAATGTTTATGGGGCGAATGCGAGGCCGAACTCGCGGGCGAGTGCTCGTGTATCGGTGTTGCCGACTCAGAATGAAATGATAAATGCGTTGGACATCGTGGAGCTGACTGCGAGATTCACAAGGGCGAAGATTTTCATCTCGCAGCCGCGCAGCCGTGAACGCTACGTTTGTTCGGTAATGTCCTCGCGTAACTACTACCAACTAGCGATTCATCATTCTGGACTGAACAAGCATCGGGTGATTCGCGGCAATGACCGGTACCTGGTGGAGGCGGCTGCCGCTACGCAGCAGAGGGCTTGGGCTGATCAGTATTTCAAGAAAGTCACGGTAGAAAACCGGCGACTTGAACGTGACGAACAGCGGCGTGCTGTTGAGGA
>JAYUSJ010000161.1:0-19340 GCA_043755735.1 Verrucomicrobiaceae bacterium
GAGGTAATCGCCCGGGAACGAAATGAAGGGCTGAAAGCCCGGCACCATCGCGGCCCCCATCCACGGAAATAGATCGGGCCTTCAGCCCTCAATAATTGGCGGACTGAAACCTTGGGCGTTGCCCAAGGCTGGGATGAAACGCGCCGTTGGCGCTGGCGCACTCGCCCATTCCATTCCAGTCGTCACAAACAACGCCGCCCATTTCGGGCGCGTGCAAGGGTTGGTGGTTGTAGGGTTTTGAGGGAGCGGCAGTCCCCTAAAATTGAATGCACTACGCCCCTCGTGCGACTCTCCGCCGCAACGTGCGGTAAATTTTCGCGCACAGACAACATTTTCCGGCGATGACAGACTCATTGGCGCTCGCCAAGAGGCTCAGATACAAACATAGGATACCCCGTTCAGTATGATCGATTTACCCGACTTGCGACACATCGAAAAACTTCGCGAAGACCTCTGGCGCACGCCGAGTCTTGGCCAAGCTGTCGTTATGATTGGCTCGGGAATGAGCCTGAATGCGGAACGGATTCCCGGCCAATCCCACGGTTTCCCTCTGTGGCTTGAGCTTGCTCGTGCAATCTACGAACAGCTTTATCTCGGTGATGGGCCGGAACACGAAAAGAAACGGGAACTCTCGATTTCTGGTCTCGGTGCAACGGTCGTCGCACGGGAATTTGAAGCTGTTTTTGGAACGCAGAAGCTCAGCCAATTGATCAATGCCGAAATTCCCGACGTTGGATTTAAGCCGGGATACTTGCACGAGAAGCTATTAAAGCTGCCGTGGGCAGATGTATTCACGACGAACTACGACACTCTGCTAGAACGCACGGCAGTCGAATCCCGGAATTACCAAACGATTCGCGAAATCCACGACCTTCCCGGGAGCAGCCAACCACGGATATTCAAACTCCACGGAACGCTTAACGCCTCGCCTCGTTTTATCATCACAGACGAGGATTTCAGGAACTACCCGAAGCAGTTCTCTCCGTTTGTAAATTCAGTTCAGCAAGCATTGATGGAGAACACCATGGTTCTGATCGGGTTCTCTGGAGATGACCCAAATTTTCTAGCGTGGACCGGCTGGGTGCGAGATCGCCTTGGAACACACGCTCCGCTCATTTATCTTGTGACTCTGGATCGGCTTCCTGAGCCGAAAGTGCAGCTTCTCAAAACGAGAAACGTTGTGCCGATTGATCTGTCGCCTGTGGTGTTTATGGCTGCAAACTGCCCCGGAAAAAGTCCGAAGGCTTGGGCGCTTGAGTGGTTCATTGAGGCGCTTGCTGACGGGAGACCTTTGCCCCCCTTCGATTGGCCTAATCCCGGTTCTGGTTCTAAACACAATCTTCCTCAAGCGCTACCGCTTCCGCCGCGTCCCCGAGCAGCCAGAGTGGAGAAAATTGTCGTCCCGCAGCAAGAACACGGCAAGCCACAGGCTGATTACCTCAAAGCGTTGTCCAAGAAATGGACAAGTGAGCGTAAGAGTTATCCAGGATGGCTGATCGCGCCCACAAAGTGTCGCCAGAGTCTGTGGCATTCGATAGAGCACGAGCTATATCGAATCCCAAGTAATCTTGATGTGCTTTCACCTACTGAAGGACTCGTTCTTGCCCACGAATTCAATTGGCAAATTGAGCGGTGTTTGCATCCACTGATGACCGACTGGTCGGAATGCTTTGAAAAGTTGCTGATTTCTAATCCGATAGAGAAACTATCCGCTGGACACTTTGGCGTCGGCATGGACGAACTTGAGCAGGCATGGATGGAATTGGCTTTTGCGATCATCCGAACAGCGAGAGAAGATTTTGACGGCCCAAAGCATACAGAGTGGATGGAGCGAACGAATTCTCAAGCCCGGCGAAAATCGGACTGGCTTTCCCGGTGGCATTACGAGCGATGCCTGCGCGCACTTTGGACACTCAATCAATCTCAAACCCGCCAATTTGTTCAAGAATGGCCTGCTACCCCTGAACAACCGGTCTGGCAATTGAAGCGGGCCTCAATTCTTGCAGAACTCGGTGATTTGATCGAAGCCCAAACAACATTAAGCGATGCATTGCGGCGCATTCGTTCTGGCTTGAGGGGCCGAGACGTGTCAATCCAGTTGCTATCGGAAGAAGGATGGTGTTTGCGAATGCTAATCTTTGTAACGCAGGCGCTTGCACCAACCGAGGCCGCAGGCGAACGGGAAGAAGCCCAGGAACGATGGAGGCAACTTCGTTCATTTCAGTGTGACCCGTGGGAAATAGAAGAAAGCATCGATCTCGCAGTGGCAGCGAAAACCCCGGATATTCCTCCGGCACAGCGGCAAGTAAAAGACTTTGATCCATTAACATCCCACCGAACATTCAATTTCGGAGGGAACTGGCATTCGAAAATGCTGCCAGCATTTTCCAAAATGCGGCTGTTTGAAGATGCAGGGTTACCGATGCGTGTCGGGATCATAACGCTCGGCGGTTCTTCGCTGAGAAACGCGTGTCGATGGGTCGAGCAATCCGCGCCTCACTGGTCTGTCTCAATGGTTCTTCGGGCTAATGCAGAGGATGATCTGAAGGATATGTTTCAACGCCCGAAAATCGCAGCCCTTGCAGAAAAACAAGTCGATTTGCTTTGCGGGTGGCTCGTATCGGCGTTGAAAGACTCGGTCATTCATTTACCAAACTCCCAAACGCAGTGGGGATATTCCTTCAGTGAACGAGTCGTCCAAATTCTGGCAGAGTTGCTTTCGCGAATAGTGATTGTGTTGGATGACAATCGAAAGGACGAAGTCCTTCAACTTGCGATAGAGATTCACGCTCACCGTACAATCAGACACCACGTAAGTCTCGAAAGAGCCGCCACTCCATTATTTAAACGGCTTTTTCAATCAGCTACTGAAACACAGTTGCTACGCTGGATACCAGATATGATCAGCTTCCCGTTGCCCGAAGAAGTTGACGACCAGAGCAATTGGATGGCGAACCGAAACACTTGGCGGGATCCGATGTGGGAGGTCGAGGTAAAACCACTCTCTGCAACGAATGTTAAAATCCTGCGTGCGCAGGCACCAGTCCAGCGAAGTATTGCAGCACTGTTCGTGGCGACTAATCGGACCGATGGAGTCATCCGGCAGCGTGCTTTGATTCGCTTGATCGACCTTGACGGGCTTGATTTGCTGACGTTGCAACAACGTCAACGGCTTGGGGAGTCACTCTGGACGCATCTGAATCCCCAAACCGGTTTGCCGGACGTTAAGAGTATTACTTTAGTCGGATTTCTCCAACTGCCGTCTCCGAAGAGTGCAAAAGCCAGAGAGGTGATAAAGAAACGACTACTCACTCGCCCTGTTCAATATTATGTAAAGAAAGTTTCGCCTGATGGCCGAGTTCTGGAATACACCGTTCCCGAAAGATACGTTCCGGTCGTGGATGCCGTCATCGCTGCGACGCTCCCTTTATTCGTAGAATCCGCGCGAAAGCATCCGGGATTTCGATGGTCCGCCGAAGAAGTGCATATTCTCACTCAGCGTGTTGCGGAATGGTGGGACCACGACAAAGCTCTGCTTGAACAATACAAAGATGCCGAAATGGATCCGATGGACTCCAAACGCAGCGTGAAATCTGCTTTCGCGCGAATCGTAACTTTCTTGGCGAGGGTTACGCTACCAAGCATCGAAGCGACGAACGCAGAAACTGTTTCACTTACCGAACGATTGATCGAGGAACTTGGAGATCGTGGCATTCCTACACTGGAAGCGAAGATAGTGCTGCTCTTAATTCGACCGGCTTTGGCTGATTCGTTGGCCGAGTCAGTGCTCAACAGTATGACGACTGGAGATTTGAAACAAGTGGCGGTTCGAGCGACTTCATGGTGGGTTGAAGCGGCGAGCAAGGGACTGGTACCAAAACCGCCCGAGTGCTTGATCGACGAACTTTGTCAGCAAATCAGATTGCTGAATCTTTCAACGTTGCACACCTCACTAGACCACATCGCATACTTGCTACGAAAGTGTCCGAGATTTTTCCGGGAAGAACATCTGACAACACTCTGCCGCGGTCTTGATACATTGCTGTATGAGTCAGAAATTGATTTTGGTGCGCGGTCCCTAGAGCAAGACTCGCGGATTCCTATCGAAGAAAAGCCCGATTGCAGAACATTCAGCGTCTATCTCGCCGCGCAACTATGGCTTCAATACTCGAAGCGAAAACTCCCGATTCCGTCGATCTTGGAAAAATGGCGGGAAGCCGCCGCACGAGACCGCCTCCCAGAAATTCGGAGAGCGTGGGATACGGCTATAGATTTTTCGAAATAGGGGCATTACTTAATGCTTCCCCCGCAGTTGAATATCCTTCGTCATTTAGGGGGGAGATGACAGACCAATTGGCGTTTCTGAGCACGGAGAGTTCGGCGTCATCGAGTCCGAAGAGATCGGCGCTGGCCCGGTCGCAGCACAAGAGTGAGCATCGAAGGAGTCGTCTCGCACGGTGGCTATCGGGCGTTTCATATTTCGCCGCAGGATATGAAATTGCACTCTATGCCGCCCCTCTACGAATTGTCGCAGTCAGGAGGGCAAGTTGACCGCGTTTCCAGCGAACTGGCACAAGCATTGGTTTCCGAAGGATGGACACCGGACGGCGCGTTTCCGTTTGTCCAATACTGTCTTGGCGAACTTCTCACCAACTGCCGCCAGCACGCTGGAAGCTCGGCCTTTGCATACGGCGACCGAATCAAGGATGAACGAGGAGAAGAGGCAATCCGCATCGCAGTGGCAGATTGTGGCATCGGAATCCGCGAAAGCTTTGTGTCCAATGAAAGTCCGCACGCACACCCCAATTGTGATGATCAGGCAGCGATTCGAATCGCTCTTGGCTCGCAAGTATCGAGCACACGACGACGCTCATCACCTTACAATCAATCCGCCAACTTCGGGCTCGGGTTGAGCATGGTTCGGACGTTTGCGCGAATGGCACGCGGCGAGTTCTGCATATTTTCAGGCAATGCGCGAGTATCGGAAGGTTCCGACAATGTCCTGGAACAGGCGTGCTTCTGGCCTGGAACGGTGGTCTCGGTTTTATTGCCTCTCGAAACCCTCGGAGACTACCGACAGCGACGCGCCGAGGCACTACGCGTCAACGGGTTGACCTCAGGCAACGACACTGATAACCTCTTTGCGTGATCAAGACTTTCAAAATGCACGAGCGATTTGGCTCCTTCCTCGGGGACGGAGAAGCTGCGAATCGTTTGCGCATGGATGAAGTGCTGCCTGCGCTCGATGAGTGCGAGGGGATCGTATTCGATTTCGCAGGAGTCGAAAATATGACGCACTCTTTCGCAAATGCGTGCATTGCGAATCTGATCATCGACCGG
The DNA here is from genome assembly GCA_043755735.1 of Verrucomicrobiaceae bacterium. GTDB lineage: Bacteria > Verrucomicrobiota > Verrucomicrobiia > Chthoniobacterales > Chthoniobacteraceae > SXWH01. Next base: position 5,341 of record JAYUSJ010000161.1, read on the forward strand.
GGAACGGAAGCAAAGGCGAAGCTGCGCTTCATCAATTGCTCGGACGTGGTGAAGTTGTTCTTAAAGGCAGCGCTCGACTTGGGCCTGGCGCACTCGGGTCAACCTGCTATTTCCCATTAGCGGGGACTCTAACTAGATAGTTCGAGGATGGGGCGCTCATGCTTTTTGGGGCGTGGGGGTGGTTCGGGAAATTCGTCACCATCCGGAAACTCTCCGGCGAGAAACTTCCCGATCTCCGTAAACGTGGAAAACCTCTGCGCTGGCATGGGCTTGAGCACGACTTCATCGCGATGCTTTTCGATCAAAACCTCCTTGCCCTCGAAGCGGAATGCCCGAGGCAGACGCACTGCCTGACTACCTCCGTGCTGAAAGATTTTCGCGGTGCTCATGGCTCTTCTGTGTATCTACTTTCGACAGGGTAGCAAGATGGATGGTCGATTTACCGCTCTGAGCGCTGAACTGATTACCTGGAACGTGGGAGCCCCGTTTCATTTGCGCGGAGAAGAGCAGGTTTTCGCGCGGCTGTATAATTCGGGAAATTACGTATGTCAGACTCGGAGACTCGGAGACTCGGAGACTCGGAGATAGGGAGACTGGGAGACGCGTGGTCGCGAATATTGGGTAGCTTCCCATGAGCCCCGCGCATGTCGGCGAAGTTGAGCCTTGAACCGGACACGTGCTTTCGCGGACGGTGCGCGCATCAATGTCGGGAACGTCTTTTTATAAACGCAGCAACTTCGTCACGCACCTGCCCGTGGACTGTCTCTACAGCCCGTCGCACTTCTGGCTCGCGAATGTCGGCGATGGGAAATGGCGCGTCGGGTTCACGAAATTCGCCACGCGGATGCTCGGCGAGATTGTGGAGGTGCGGTTTGAAAAAACGCCGGGCGATGCGCTTGCGAGCGGCGATATCGTGGGGAGTATCGAGGGGTTCAAGGCCATCAGCGACCTTTACTGCTGCGGCGCGGGGCAGTTCGCGGGAGGGAATCCGGGGCTGGCGACGAATGTGGATTCGGTCGGCGAAGATCCTTACGGGGCGGGCTGGCTCTATGAGTTCACGGGCACGCCGGACGATAAGTGCATCCCGCTCGCGGAGTATCGCGGGATGCTCGATGCGACGATCGACAAGATTTTGGAGAAACAAGGAGCGGACTACGGAGCATGAGCAAAGCACGATACATCATGATTGGCGGATTCCTCGGCGCGGGGAAAACCACGGCGGTCGCCGCGCTGGCGCAGCGCATGTCGGAGCAAGGCCTGCGGGTCGGGCTCATCACGAATGACCAGGGGAGCGAGCTCGTCGATACGGCCATGCTGCGCTCGAAAGGATTCGAGACGGAGGAGATCGTGGGCGGTTGTTTTTGCTGCCGCTTTAATACGCTGACCGATGCCGCGAAACGGCTGACGGAAAGCACGAGGCCGGATGTGTTCATCGCGGAGCCTGTGGGCAGTTGCACGGACCTCGTCGCGACGGTGACGTATCCGCTGCGCCGCATTTACGGCGATTCGTTTGCCGTCGCGCCGCTGAGCGTGCTCGTCGATCCCATTCGCGCCGAACGTGTGCTCGGCATCGCGGGTGGCGGGCAGTTTTCGCCGAAGGTCACATACATTTACCGCAAGCAACTCGAAGAGGCCGACGTGCTCGTCATCACGAAGACCGACCTACTCGATGCGGAACGGCTGGCGCGGTTGCGGACTGCGCTGGCGACGGCATTTCCGAATGCGGAAGTGCTCGCGGTGAGCGTGCGCAACGGCACGGGGCTCGACGAGTGGTTCGCGCGCATCACCAGCAGCGAGCAGACCTCCCGCGCGACGATGCAGGTGGACTACGAACTTTACGCGGAAGGCGAGGCGCTCCTCGGTTGGCTGAACGCAACCATCCAGGTAAAAGGCGCGACGCCTTTCGACGCGGATACGATTTTGAAAGGCCTCGCCAACGAAATGCAGCGCACCCTCACCGGCGAGATCGCGCATTTGAAAATGACGCTCAGCCCCGACTCGGGTCTCGGCGATGTGGCGGCGATTAATTTGGTGCGCAGCGATTTTGTGCCGGAGCTTTCCCTGCGGCTGGAAGAGCCCATCGACAGCGCACAAGTCATCCTCAACTGCCGCGCCGAAGCCTCGCCCGAAGCAATACGGGACGCGCTGCACGGAGCCGTCGCCGCCATTCAGCGCGATGGAGTCACCGCGAAAGTCGAGCACCTGGAGTTCTTCCGTCCCGGCAAACCCGAGCCCACGCATCGCGACGTCGTCCAAAGCTAGACCATGTCCGCACCACGCATCCTTTACTGCCACTGCCAATACGCGCAGGTCGTCCCAAAAGAAGTCAAAGTCGCCGTGCTCCAAAGCCTGTGCGACAGCGGGGTGGCGTTCGACGCCGTGGCCGACCTCTGCGAAATGTCCGCCCGCAAAGACCCCGCGTTGAAAGAACTTGCCGCGGGCTGTGTAAAGATCGCCGCCTGTTTTCCCCGCGCCGTGAAAGGTCTCTTTCACCAATGCGCCGCCGACCTCGATCCCGCCCAAGCGGAGATTCTGAACATGCGCACGCTTACCGCCGCCGAAGTCACCGCACGCCTCGCGGCAGACGATGTGCAGCCGAACGTCCCTGTGGCACGGACGCCGCGCCCGTGATCGTGCCCCGGACGCCCCGTCCGGCACTGCACCCGCGCGAAGCGCCCAAACATTAGCGCTTCGCGTTCGGTTGCTCCGGACGAGGGCGTCCGGAACACAAACACGGACGGGGCGTCCGTGCCACGTCAATGCGCTTCGCGCTGGCATGTTCGCGGTTGGACCCGATAACGTCACGTCATGGCAGAAGTGACTAAAGAACAGGTAACCGAGATCCTCGAACACATCGCGACGATGCTGGAGCTGAAGGGCGAAAATATTTTCAAGATTCGCGCGTATCAAAATGCGGCCCGGGGCATCGAGACATTCTCCGGCAGTCTCATGCAGGTCGTCGGCGAAGGGAAAGTCGCGGAGATAGAAGGCGTGGGGAAGAACATCGCCGAGCGCATCACGGAAATCGTGCTCACCGGGAACTCGTCATATTACAACATCCTGAAGCTGGAGTTTCCGCCGGGGATTTTTGGCATGTTCGACATCGTGGGCATGGGGCCGAAGAAGATTCAGGCAGTTTGGAAGCAGCTCAACATTACCACGGTGCCGGAGCTGGAGGCTGGATGCAAAGACGGGCGTGTGGCTGGGTTGAAAGGCTTTGGCGAGAAGACGGCGGCCAACATTCTCAAGGCGATCGAGGACTCGAAGAAACACGCCGGGCGTTTCCGCATCGGCGATGTGGCTCCGGAGGCGGAGCAGATGCGCGAGGACCTTCGCTCGCTGCCGGAAGTCATCCGCGTGGAATCGTGCGGCAGCTTTCGCAGACGTCGCGAGACGTGCGGAGATTTGGACTTCCTCGTCTCCACGAATTCGCCGGAATCGGTGAGCGAGTTTTTCGTGAAGCACGAGATGGTGGAAAGCGTGATGGCGCATGGCGCGACCAAATCCTCGGTGCGACTAAAGAGCGGCATCCAGGCGGATTTGCGCGTGGTGATGGATGATCAGTTCACATTTGCGCTCAACTATTTTACCGGCTCGAAAGAGCACAATATCGTGATGCGCCAACGCGCCCTCGCCCGCGGCTGGACGCTCAATGAGTATCGGCTCGGCCCCGATGACAAGCCGCGCGTGACGCCGGAGCCAGTGCCGGAAATCCACGAGGAAGCGGACCTTTATCGCGCGCTCGGGCTCGACTACATCGAGCCGGAGCTGCGGGAGAACCACGGTGAATTCAAAGCCGCCGAGGAGCACACGCTGCCGAAGCTCGTCGAGTTGCAGAATCTGCGCGGGTGTTTTCACAATCACACCACGGCGAGCGACGGGCGCAGTTCGCTGCGCGAAATGGCCGAGGCAGCGCAGGAACTCGGAATGCAATATCTCGGAATCGCCGATCACTCGAAGGCTTCGTTTCAAGCGCGCGGGCTCGACGAGACACGCCTGCTCGCGCAGCTCGAAGAGATTCGTGCGCTTAATGCGGAATACAAAGGCGAGTTCCGCATTTTCTCCGGCAGCGAAGTGGACATCCACAAAGACGGCACGCTGGATTTCTCCGACGAGATCATGGCTCAACTCGACTACGTCGTCGCGAGCGTCCACTCATCGTTTCAGCTCTCCGAAGCGGAGATGACCGCGCGCATCATCCGTGCGATGGAGAACAAATACGTGACGATGCTCGGGCATCTCACGGGCCGTCTTTTGCTTCAGCGCGACGCTTACGCCGTGGATATCGGGGCGATCATCGACGCCGCTGCCCGGACGGGAACAATTATCGAACTCAACGCCAATCCGCGCCGCCTCGACATGGACTGGCGGCACTGGGCCGCGGCCAAGGCGAAGGGCGTAAAAACGTCGATCAACCCCGACGCGCATCATACGTCGCAGCTCGCGTTTGTGGCGTTCGGAATCGGTTCCGCGCGCAAAGGCTGGCTCACCCGCGAGGACGTGGTGAACTGCCTGCCGCTCGGCAAAGTCGAAGCCGTGCTCGCCGCGAAACGCTCGCGCTAACCTTCCGGCTCCGACAGCTCCAGCGTGAACCCGCCGGCCGCTCCCGTGGTGATGCTGAATCCTGCGCCGGTGTTCGCCTTTTGCAGGATGGCGCCGTAGAGCTTGATGGACTTGTCGTCCAGCGACGATGCGCCGGACAGGAATCCGTTACTGGATTTTAGCGCGAGCGACATCTTCTCGCCCGGCAACGTGGTGAGCTGCAATTTACCGAGCGCGAAAATGTGAACCTCCCGCTTTTCGCCGAGGTAGCCAGCCCCTTCGAGGTTGAGCGTCGCATTGCCGTCTGCGTCGTCTTCGAGGAGGTCCGGGAATGGCAGGACGGCCGGACTTCCACTGCGGGCAGCGCGCGGCGCGACAAAATAGGAGCCTGCAACCGTAAGCGTGGCCCCATCGGGCCAGCCCGTACTGAAGGTCGGATCGAGCGGGTTCGCCGGGCGGAACGTGGTCACCGAGCCGGTGAAGTCGCTGCCGGGAAGGTTGCGCCATAAGAGATAGCCGGAGGCCGAACCCAGTCCTTTGTATAGGCTCACGTGGAACGGAACGTCACCGCCGATGGACATGAATGAACCGCTGCTAAATGAAGTCCCGTCCGCAAATTTTCCGGCGAGTTTTACTGCGCCCGAACCGGCCACGGAGCCTGTCGCGAAGCCTGTCCCCGTGGGCCCGGCAGTCGGGTCCGCCGTAAAGAGCGCCGTGACTTTTCCGAGTAGGTTGACCGGTATCGGACGCTGTGCTCCTTCCGGACGCGTCGATGTGGTGTAGAGCGCGTGGTGCGCGGTGAACGCGGATTCCTTCGTCCCCTCCGTGAGCGTTCCGCTCATCGAGTGCTGGGTGCCGTTCCAAGTGAAGCGGAGGACCAGGTTTTCGAGATCCTTGCGAACGATGGTCGCGTCTCCCGCCGTTCCATCGGTGTTGAGAATTCCGCGGAATGACCACGGCTTTCCGCCGTAGGTCAGCTTTCCGCTGTATGCACCGGAATTGCTCACATTCAGCACGATACCGCCTGTATGCGCATGGGTGCGCGGGTCATCGAGAATCAGGCCGTTCCATACGCCCGATTGCCGGGGATACGGAGATGCACCGAAGATTGCATCCAGATAAACCACGGCGGGCATTGTGAAGGAAATCTGAGGATTGTAGCTGGTGACGACGCCGCGCCATCCCTGAAACGCCTGACCGCCCACCGCTTTTGCGGAGATCGTGATTTGGCGGCCTGGAGTCTGTGTGGTTTCGCCGAAGTAACCGCTGAGTTTTCCAAAGCCGGCTACGTTGACCACCATGGTTCCGGCGGGCGCGACGAAGACGCGGAACTTCCGCGTGGAGGTCAACTGGCCGTCGTTTGCGGTGAGGGTGATTTCGACAAGGCCTTTCACGCCGGGCTTGGCTTGAAGGCTGATGGTTCGGTTTGCGCCGGCGCCATCAAACGTGATGCCCGAGTTGGCGATGATGCTTTGATTATTGCTCACACCGGTGAGCGTGATGCCGGCGGCGTCTGTCTCTTCGTCGCCCACGGTCACAGGAATCGCCGCGCTCGTGGTCCCCTGCTCCAGTCCTTGATCCGGCACCACCGATATCATCGGTGCGGTGTTCGTGCTGAAGTCGAACGATGTGCTGGAAGAAAGCAAGCCATCGCTGACCGTCACCGTAATCGTCGCGGTGCCGGGCACGCCTGCCACCGGGAGGATGATGAGTTTGCGCCGTGCGCCGCTGGCGATGTCGCCGGAGATATTGTCGAACAAGGTTGTGGCCAGCGTGGAATGCACGTGGCTGTTCACTGCGAGGCCCGCATTCACGGTGGACGGGAGGACCAGAGTAGTGGAGCCGAGTGATATCCACGGACCGCGGACGCCTGCATTGTCCGCTGCGTGAAACGCTGTGATCGTATTTCCCGTGCGGACGAGCCGCAACCAGCGTGGCATCGGGATTCGCGCCGCCTCGCCGATCGTTCCCGTGGCGACACCGGCCGCCGAGCGAGCCTGGAAAATGGCGCTGGAACCGGGACCGACGCCGACGAATGCGAATGCCGCGTTATCGGTTGTGCCTGCGCGGAACATGATGCCGGAGCGGCCTTTTTCGTTTGTGTAATCCATGCTCACAACGCGTGTGATGACTTCGCCGTCGCCCGTCATTGGCAAGTGGACGAGGCGGAACTCATCCTGTGTCGTTTCGATCTGCGCGCCGGAGCCGCGGACGACCATGGTGCCCGCGGTTTCCGTGGTGCTTCCTGCCGCGCCCACCGCGCCCACGTCGGTGCTCACCCACGGTGTTGTGGCGACAAAAACGAGATTCGCATTCGGAACAAGCGCCTGATTGCTGGAGGTCGCGCTGACGATCAAATCGCGAACGGGCGTCTCCGCATCGGAGACCAAAACCGGCACGATATCGGTCGAAGAACCAGTGGGCACGCGGCGATTCGCGATGGGCTCCACGGTCGGTGGATCGTTGGGGCCACTGATGGTCACGGTGATGTCCGCATTGGCAGCCTGGCCGAGATAATGCCGGGTGCCGAATCTCGCGAGCCCGGCGACATCGGAATGCGGCAGGACGTTGCTGTAAAGCGACACGTCGTCGAGTGAGCCGTCGAGCCATAGACCCGGATTTGCGGTCGCAGCGTGACCGCCAAAAGCGACTGGAGCCGATTGATCGAAAGCGAGAGGGAGCGCTGGCGAGGTCCCTACGAGAAATCCATTGAGGTAGAGCGAGAAAACGCCCTGCCCTGGAGTGCTGATCGTGCAAGTCACCGCGACATGGTGCCATTGATTCACGGCGACATCGTTGGCTGAAAGACCTCCCGCAAACCCGGACGCACCATGTTTAGTGAGGAGGATCTTCTCTTCGTTTGCGGGGAAGAACAGCTTCAGTTCGTCTTCGGGTCCGTCGCCATCGCCAGCACCGACATGGAAGATGATGTCGTCGGACGAATTGCTCCGGCGATTGACCCAGGTGCTGAAAGACCATCCCGCCGCGCTATTGCTGAAATCGAGATCGTTGACCGAAATCACGCGAAGCAGCCGCGCTGCGCTATCCAGACCGTTGTCCGAAAAGCTCAACGACCGGGTGCTGAACGGCTTCAAGGGTTCCGGAGATTCGGGCAGGTAATTGTATTCGCTGGTCCCGACGAGATCCAGTGTCCCGTCGAAATGGTAGTTCCCGTAATCGAACGTCTTGCCGTCGGTCGTGACATCCGGCGGCTCAAAGTCATAGAGCAGCACGAGGCGCGAGCTCAGCGACTGGTCGCGCCCCGTCACGCGGAAGCTTGCCGGCCCTTGGTAGCCGGGGGTGGGCGTGAAGCGGGCGGTGTATCCGTTTGGAAGAATTTCCGCCGTCCCGCCAATGACGCGCGACAGCTCAAAAGCGATGGCCGTATTCGCCGCCAGATCGTCCGTGACCCGAAGACGTAGATCGGTCTCCACAGCGGTGTCCTGCTGGGTTGTAAGATTGAGCCCGGTCATGGTCGGGTTGTTATTAATCGTCACCGGCCACGTCGTGGTGGTCTGGTTATTCTGAGGGTCGCGGGCGGTGATGGTGATGGTGACATTGCCCGTCTTGTTGGTCGCAGCGGAGACCCGGCAGGTGCGGGCGGTGCCGCGTGTACCGAACGTGATGTTGGCGTTTGGGATCAGCGTGGCGTTCGACGAAGTGCCGGTGAGGGTGATGTTGGAAAGAGGCGTATCGGGGTCCGTGAGCGGAAGTGTGATGTCGCCGGTATTCGACCCGGAATCCACAATGGCGGACTTCATTACGCCGAGGCTCGGGACACCGGGCGCGACGGTGAAGTTCGTGCTGAGTTTGTCCCCGACAGGCAGCGGACCGACGGCGATGGGATTCGTGGTTCCCGATGCGAGATTGATCGTGAGTCCGGTCTTGGTCGCGGTGAGCGTGTAGTTGCCGGCCGGGAGGTTAGTGATGGTGTAGTTGCCCGAGGTATCTGTGACGTCGGTGCGCGCTCCCCCTGCGCTGACGGTGACGCCCAGCATCGGATTGCCGCTCACATTTTTCACCGCTCCTGCAATGGTGAAAAGGGTTTGCCCGCCGACTTTGATAATGATGGTGCCGGTGGCTGTGCCTCCACGACCGTCCGAGACAGTGCAGCGAACGGTGCGGTTGCCGTTGGAGGGATACTTGTAGGTGATGGTCGGGGCATTGTTGGAAACAGAGGAGCCGTCGCCCATATCCCATAGATACGTGAGAGGGTCGCCGTCGGGGTCAAGGCCGGTCGCAGTGATCGTCGTGTTGACGTTTGGATTCGGGACCGTGTTCGTCGCGCTCATCGTGACGGTCGGCTGCTTGTTCAAGCCCGCACCCTGGATGATGCGCACGTCCACCCAATCCGGGTCCACATTTCCACGGGCGATGGGCGTGATGTAAATCGGGTTCGTGGAATCGGAGGCGTCGGTATATGTCGAGCCGATGAGCAACGGCGAGTCGGCCTTGGAGCCACCGGGAATCATGTCGATGAGGTTTGTCTTGTTGTTGCCGCTCTGACCCCAGCGGAGCCATACGCCGTTTTTGGCGCTCGTGTTGGAGGCGGCATAAAGCTGCCGGTATTCGATCCACCAATCATCCGCGCTATTGAGGCGGTCGATGCGGATGGCGCGCGGAAGATTCGCTGTGCCGCTGGCCCTTTTATCCATCGCGTAGATGCGGTAGGTGCCGGAGGCTCCGGCCTGGAAAATCGAGGCATTGGGAACCCAGTTGAGAAGGTTCTTTTCGCGGGCGTTAAAATGCCGGCGCATGTCGGTATTGCCGCCCGATCCCATGATGTCGAAGCTGTCGCCGTACTCCACGGAGGTGCCTGCGGAGTCGATGGGGTTCGAGCTCGGAGAGTCCCAATAGTTGGCATGGTTCAGGCCGACGTTGTGGCCGAGTTCATGAGATGCGACCCCGAGGTTCCATTGCGAATTTGCCAGCCAGCAGCCGCGGAAGCCTACGTAGCCCACGCCTCCGAATGACGCGGTCGGTTTACCCGCCGTCACGACCATATCGAAGTCGTAATCGTCGTGATCGTAGCCCCGAGCCTTCGCGGCGACACGGCACGCATCCAGAAATGCTCCGAGCCCCGTGTAGCTGTCTGCGGGGAGCGGCAGGCGCAGCACCGGCGTGACTTGCGAGCCCGAAGTGCCCGGCGCGACCCAGGTGAACGAGCCATACGACATTTCGTTCCACATCGTTTGCATGTCTTTGATCAAAGTCTCCAGCGTGGCCTGATCCACGCGCTGGCCCTGATAGTCGGAGAAATCGACGCGGTAGATGAGGATTTTGCGGTTCCCGGTGGATTGGTATGCACGCCCGTCGGCTAGCGTAAGGGCGGCAGTCGTCGCGTCGCTCATCGCCGCCTCCGCGTGGGCCGGGCCGCAATAAAAACTCGCGCTTCCGCCGATGCTCAGCGCGACCTCTGCGTCATTCACGGTCGATGGCTGGCCGGATGTCTGGCACAGCGCATCGGTGCCGAGCGATGCCTTTGCATCCGCGACTTCCACGGGCTCCAGGATTCGGCCCGCGTGTTTGCTCAGCGCCACCACTTTCGTCCCCGGCGTCTCCGCGTGCGAGAGCGAAATACCCGAAAGCGGGATGCGAAATCTCGTGGCGTTGCGCTGCTCTCCGTAAGCGCGGAAGCTTTCGTTGCCAATCTGCGCCGTGATTGTGTTGGGGATTGGTTTCTGGCCGGCCTGCGGGGAAAATGCCTGCACGAGCACATCGCCTTTCGTGTCCACGCGCGTCTCCAGATGCGCACGGACAGCCACGGGCATCTGACGCCACACTGTCACCGGGACCGCCCGCTCCACCGCCCGCTGCGGGTCGCTCTCGATGATCGCCATCATCTCCGACCGCCGCGCTGTTGCCATGTCAATGCCTTCCACCTCCATCTTCACGCGCTCCTGCGGAAGTGCCGCGATGTAGCGCGTCGTCCAGGTGCGAAATGACTCCAGCACCGGCTCCGACACTTCCTCCTGCCAACGGACATCCGCCCGCGTTTCGGGCAGTTTCCGTGGCTCGGCTACGGAGAGTGACCGCGGTGCATCGACTGCGAGCTCCGACCCGGATACCGGAACCTCAAAAACGGGCTCTGTCGCCGGGCGTTCTTGCGGAACACGTATGGCGAAAAATGTGATGACTGATGCCGCAGCTAGAAGAAAAGGAAGGACGCGCTTCATGAAAAGTGGAAGAACCATAGCGAGTTTGTCCCAATCGTCCACGTAAGAAGCAGGGGAAATCGAAACCCTCCCAGCCATTCAAAAAAGACGAATCCCCGCCTCTTATTCTTGTAAGAATGACGCGGGGCCCGGGAATATCGCGCCCTGGGGAAAAGTGTGCGCTTCAGAACAGCCATCTGCGAGCGACCACGAGCCGTTCACCAGCTCAAATCACAGTTCCGCACGAACTCGCGCGGTCAGCGCGGGTTGCCTGGACAACTGATTCGTAAGCGCCTCAATCGCCTTCAATGTCGGAGGACTGATGTGATGCTCCATTCCTTCGACATCGTGGTAAATCACATCTTCGTCGAGCCCGAAGAGGCGCAGAAAATCCGTCAGAATCCGATGCCGGCGCGTGATGTTTTTTGCAAGCGCCTCGCCCGAAGCGGTGAGGGCAAGCCCGCGGTATTTTTCATATTTCAGCAACCCCTCGCCATCAAGACGCTGGACCATGTTGGTCACGCTCGCCTGGGAGATTTTCAGCGATTCGGCGATGTCCACCACGCGGGCGTAGCCTTTCGTGTTGATGAGTTCGAGGATTCGTTCGAGGTAATCCTCGACCGCCGCAGAGCTGTGCTTTTCCGCGGACGATGTGCGTTTTTTCGCCGACATTTGCAGACGCTATCCGCACGCAGGGGAAAAGGGCAAGCGCTCGGTCAAAGATTGAACATCTGTTAGATTCCCAAGCTAACGACGCCTTCACTTTTTCTGCGCAAATTCGTGTGCGATAAAAGCCCCAAGCCCGAAAGGGTGGAAACTTGGAAGAGCTGCCGGTTTTGGGGTGGGGACCCCGAAGGCGGAAAGCCTCCGAGCTTGCGGACCGGTGGAAACGTTCACCGGCGCGAAGGAAGGGCGGGAGCCTTTGTGGTGCGTGCCGGGGTGCAGGCCGTTCGGTCTGTGTGCACGCATCCGGGGTGAGGCTCCCGCCCTGCACCTTCCCCCGTTTTCACGCACCGGCTACTTTGCACTCAGCCCGCCATCCATCGCAAATCGCACAAGGCCCACGATGGATTTCAACCGCAGTTTTCGCATGAGTTGCGCACGATGGGCTTCGACCGTACGCACGCTGATATCGAGCTTCAGCGCGATTTGCCTGTTGGTCCTGCCGTCCACGAGGAATCGCGCCACCTCGAACTCCCGACGGCTGAGCTCTTTCTTCGCAGCAGAAACAGGCTTGCGGATCGTAGCGGCCGCCCGCTGCCGGATCTCGGTAATGTCCACGGCGACGCCGATAAAACCCAAAAGCTTCCCCGCATTGTCCCGCTCCTCCGAAGCGCGCCCGAGCACCCACCGGACCGTGCCATCCGAGCGACGATACCGATATTCACTGCAAAACAGCCCGCCGGCAACAGGAAGGCCATTCCACTCAGCCATAAGCCGGTCGAAATCCTCCGGATGAATGGCCCGTTGCCACCCGTGGCCCATGGCATCATCGAACGAGCAGCCCGTCATCTCGATCCATTTGTCGTTCACCCAGGTACACTCTCCTTCGGGATTCGTGCGATAAATTCCCGCCGGGGAAGCTGCTGCCAGCGTTGTCAGCCAAGCAGAATCGGAGGCGTTGAGTCCGCTTGGAGAACTTTTCGCAGCGCTCGCATTTTCCGATTTCACCTCGTTATCGGGGTCTCTACTCATACTGGGAAGATACGTAATGCTACGATCACGGCATGTCGAGCGTTCGATCGAAGAATCCCGACACGAACTCCACCGACCACCATTTCCCGGCCGACAGTAGCGGGAATATCTACAGCGTCCGCCGCGAAGACGGGGGTTCGCGGGAAGGCGACCTCGCTTACAAATACCGCGATTGAAACCTGGAGCAACGGATCGGGCGGCGAAACCGGGAACTCATGGCCAGATGACCGCCAAAAGCTTTGGACTGCGTGCGGCCCGCTGCCGCTTTCCGAATCAACCCGCGCGCAACGCTTCGCGAAAGCTCGTGATCGTCTTCTTTGCCGCGGTATCGGCGTCGGGAAGCGGGAGGATTTCCGCGGAAAGATATCCGCTGTATCCGATGGCCCGCAGTGCTTCCACGATCGGCGCGATCGGCGTATGTCCGTCGCCGATTGCCCGGCGATTCGAGTCTGCAAAGTGAACATGCCCGACCATGGATCCGCAGACCTCCAGCGTCGCAGCAATGTCCGCTTCTTCGATGGCCATATGGAAGAGATCGCACAGCAGCTTCACGTTGCGCGTGCGCAGCGAGCGGAGAAAATTCGCAGCATCGCCCTGACGATTAAAAAGGTTCGTCTCATACCGATTGAGCGGCTCGTAGAGGAAGGGAACCCGATGCATACCGGCAAGTTCACCCAGCACTTCGAGAGACTCCGCCAGCCAGCCGAGCGCTTGCTCCCGCGCGACCGGCGCATCGTATCGTCCTTGCATGGAACCGAGGATGGCGGGAGCACCGAAGCCTCCCGCGAGCTCGATGACTGCCTCGATGAACTCGCGCGCTTTCGCCCGGATTTCAGGATCGGGCGAAGTGAGCGAATATTTGTGCAGCACCCAGCCTGCGCCTGTGCCGATCGCGGCAACCTTGAGTCCGTGATGATCAAGCAACGACTGGAGGTCCGCGATATCGATTGCATTCGCGGCGGGAGGAAAAATCTCCACCGCATCAAAGCCGGCTTTCGCCGCGCGGGCGCAGCCGTCGGCGAGACCTTCGTGGAAGACGAACGGACCGAGCTTGGCTTCAGGAACAAGACAGATGGTGATGGCGCTTTTCATATTGTGCGGATGATAGAGCGTTTCTTCCGGGCAATTGTCAAAATCGGACACTCACTCACTTGCGAGGGATGGATCGGACTTGCAATTCCTCGCCAGTCCACCGTGATTCTGAATCCTTTCATGCGCCTTCTACTTTTATTCCTGCTGTCCGCAATTACCTGCTTTGCCGACGAAGCCAAAGTCGGCCCCCCGTCCGGTTCCCTGCTCGTCCACGGCGGCGGTGCGCTCACGCGGGAGACGATCACCGAGTTCATCCGACTGGCTGGCGGAAACGACGCTCCATTTGTAATCATCCCCACGGCCGAATCCAGCGACGACTGGGGCGCGCAGTATATCGATCGCAGTTTCCTCAAGCATTTCGGGTGCTGGAATGTAACCGTCCTCCACACCCGCGACCGCGCTGTGTCCGACAGCCCGCAATGGTTCTACGCTGTTCGGTGTGGGGAAAATCATGAGGGTTTGAGGGAGGGGAGGTTGAGGTCGAGGCGGGCGGTTTTGAGGTAGGCGATGGCTCGG
>JAYUSJ010000162.1:0-19305 GCA_043755735.1 Verrucomicrobiaceae bacterium
GTTACCCATGTCCTGAACCACTTGTGTTACCTATGTCCTGAACCCGCACCGCAAGCGTGTTTGGGTGCGCCTTCCCGCTTGCGACTAATCACAAATCACAAATCACACCACACCACACCCACCCTACCCCTCCTGCACCACCACAATGTCCTCCGGGTGCAGACAGCAAAACAGCTTATCGCCTTTATGGAAGCACTCCTGCGAGCGGCTTTCATTCGCCACCACCACGGTAAACTCCATCCCGCTCGCCGTCCGCAGGCCAAGTTGATCGGTCTGTCCGCGGAACACTTCGTCCACCACCTCCGCCGCAAAAATGTTCTCACCCGGCGTCGCATTTTTCGTCAGGTGGATTTTCTCCGGACGGAAACTCACCAGCACCGTCAACGTGCTCGCCGGTAAATTCGCACCGTCCACCCGCAGCGTGATGTCGTCCGCCAGCCGCACCACAGCATCGTCATCCTCGCGCGCAATCACCTGCGCCGGCATCAAGTTTGCCTGCCCGATAAACTCCGCCACGAACCGCGTTTTCGGACGATGATAAATCTCGTCCGCCGTCCCCAGTTGCTCGATGCGGCCCTTGTTCACGATCGCGATACGATCACTCATCGTCAGCGCCTCCTCCTGGTCGTGCGTCACAAAAACAAACGTGATTCCCAGCCTTTGCTGAAGCTGCTTCAGCTCCGCCTGCATCGCGTGCCGCAGCTTCGCATCCAGCGCCGACAGCGGCTCATCCAGTAGCAGCACCTTCGGCTCGCACACGATCGCACGCGCCAACGCCACCCGCTGACGCTGCCCTCCCGAAAGCGCGCTCGGTTTGTTATCCTCTTTCCCTTGCAACGACACCAGCTCGATCCCCTCCTTCACCTTCGCCGCGATATGCGTCTTCGACGCCCCCTTCATCTTCAGCCCAAACGCGATATTCTCCGCGACGGTGAGGTGCGGAAAAAGCGCGTAGCTTTGAAAAACCTGGTTCACATTCCGCCGATACGGCGGCACCTCCGTCACATCCACCCCGTCCAGCAACACCGTCCCCTCCGTCGGAAACTCGAAGCCCGAAATCATCCGCAAGATCGTCGTCTTACCGCACCCCGAAGGCCCAAGCAGCGTGATAAATTCCCCCCGCCTGATATCCAGCGACACATCCTCCACAGCCACAAAATCGCCAAAGCGTTTCGTCACTTTTCGGAGCTCGACCATGCTCGACCCGCCTGCGGCGTCGGCCATCTTAGCTTTTCAGGAACTCGTTGAGCACGTCTTGCGAGACGCGCCATTGGGTGCCGATTTTTTTGCCTTTGAGTTCGCCGGTTTCGAGGGTGGCGAGGACGTCGGCCTCGGCGACGCCGAGCTGTTGGGCGACTTGAGCGGGATTCAGCATTTGCGGGCCTGCCGGGGCTGCGGCTACTGGCGCGGCGGCGGGTGCGCCTGCGACTGGTGCTGTTGTGCCTTGGGCGAAAAGTCCGCCGGGTTGATTCATCATTTGCTGAGCCATTCCAAAGCCCATGGCCATCTCGGCTGCTGCTCCGCCGGGTCCGCCGCCGGTGCCTTTGCCCATGCCTTCGGCCATTTGGAATTTGACGTAGTCGTTGAGGTTGCCGACCGCGGCCATGCTGCTGCGCTTGTCGATGGCTTGCTCGACTTCCGGCGGGACGCTGACGTTTTCGAGAATGAAGCTGGCGAACTCGATGCCGTATTTTGGCACGCACGCGGCGTTGATGATGGGGAGGATCGCGTCTCCGACTTCGCTGTAACGGGCGGCGAGATCGAGGACGGGGACTTTGGCTTTTCCAAGGGCTTCGCTGAAGAGGCTGACGATGCGGGAGCGCATGGTGTCGGCAAATTCGTCGAGGCGGAAATGATGGTCGCTGCCTGCGACTTCTTTGAGGAAGACTTTGGGATCGACGATTTTGAAATCGAAGGTGCCGAAAGCGCGGACACGGACGATGCCGAAATCGGTATCGCGCAGCATGACGGGGTTGCTCGTGCCCCATTTGTTGCCGGTGAAGAGGCGCGTATTGAGGAAATAGACGTCGGCTTTATACGGGGAGTTGAAGCCGTACTTCCATCCCGCGATGGTGGACATGACGGGGATGTTCTGGGTGGTGAGGGTGTGCTTGCCCGCGCCGAAGGTATCGGCAAACTGGCCGAGGTAAACGAACTGCGCGCACTGGGATTCGCGGACGATGAGCTGCGCACCATTTTTGATTTCTTTGTCCTGATCCGGCCAGCGGAAGGAAAGCGTGTCGCGCGAGTCATCGGTCCATTCGATGATTTCGATCAGTTCGCCTTTGATGAAGTCCATGAGTCCCATAGTAGTGAGTCCTTTTGTTTGAGTGAGTTTCGAGGTGAAGGGGGAATGTTAGCCGCAAGTCGTGCGGTGTCAGGAAGAAAAGTGAGCGTTACGCCGAATTTCCAATCAAACCGCTTTCGGCCACGCGGGGTGCTCGGCGATGCGGGCGAGGGCGCGATCAAGGAGCGATTTGCCGGGCTCCATGCGGTGCCACGGGGATGCGCCGCTGGGGTGCGGGAGCGGGATGACGTCGAAGCGGTGGCCGTGTTTTTTGACATCGAACTGTCCGCCGATGACATCGGTGAGTTTGTCGAAACTCATGAACTGGAGAATGGCGAGTTTACCGATGGGAATGACGAGGGCGGGCTTGAGCAGTTCGATTTCTTCGGCGAGCCAGCTCGCGCATTGTTCGATTTCTCCGGGGTCGGGCACGCGGTCGCCGCCGGCGTTGGTTTTTCCGGGAAAGCATCGCGCGACGGCGGCCATGTACACGCGCTCGCGGAACTGCGCCTCGGTCCATCCGCAGCTCTTTGTGAACCAGCCGAAGAGCGTCTTCCCGGCGGTCCATGCAAAGGGGCGTCCGGCGACAGGCTCTTTGACGCCGGGGGCCTGGCCGACGCTCATGACTTTGGAAAGGACGGCGCCTCCGCTGACTGCGGGCCGGTGCATTTTCGGACAGCGCGTGCATGCGCGGAGCCGGGTGACGAGGTCGTCGAGTTTGCGCTGTGCTTTCATCCGAGTTTCGTCCCTGCGGCGATGGGGTGTCCGCGGAGAAACTCGCGGGCTTCCATGCGTTTTTTGCCTTCGAGTTGGAGGTCGGTGATGAGCACGGAGCCGTCGCCCGTTCCGACCCACAATCCATCGCCCGATGGCATGACGATTCCCGGCTCGCCGCGCTCGTCGCTCACGTAGGCTGCGAAAACTTTGAGCCGCAGCGGACCGAGTTTCGTGGCAGCAGCAGGCCACGGGTTCATGGCGCGGATGCGACGATGGACCGCGGCGCGACCTGCGGTGAAATCGAGCGCGCCGTGCTCGCGTGTGAGTTTCCCCGCATAGGTGACGCCTTCCGCGGGCTGCGGGATTCGTGGCGCTTCGCCCCGCTCCAGCAGCGCAAGCGACATCGCCATCGCACCGGCAGCTTCGAGCCCGAGCCGATCGTGAAGCTCGCCGCCAGTTTCATTTTCGCCGATCCGCACTTCACGAACGAGCAGCATGTCGCCCGTGTCGAGGCCTTCGTCCATATACATGACGGTGATTCCGGTCGTCGCGTCGCCGGCTTCGATCGCGGCCTGGATGGGCGCTGCGCCGCGCCAGCGCGGGAGGATGGATGCGTGGAGATTCAGACATGCGACCTTCCCAGCATCGAGTACGCCTTTTGGTAAAATCTGGCCGTACGCCATGACGACGATCACGTCTGCGGCATAAGCCTGGACTTGCGCCACAGCATCGGGCGCGCGCATTTTCACGGGCTGAAAAACCTCCACTCCCCTCGCCTGTGCCTCGACCTTGATGCGCGGCGGCGTGAGCTCCAGTTTGCGCCCGGCGGGCTTGTCGGGCTGGGTGACAAGCGCGACGACTTCGTAGTGGTCGAGCAGCCAGCGGAAGCTGGGCAAAGCAATGTCGCCGGTGCCGAAAAAAACGATTCTCATGGAGCGCGGAGAACGAGCTTCTTACTTCTCCCAAGGCCGCTTTCTTGGGCCGAAGAGCGGGGCTTTTCCGGGCGCCGACTCGCGGGACTTCGTCTCGCTTTTTGGGGCGGACTTCAAAGATGAGCGCGGCGGCGCAGGCAGCTTTTCGTCCAGCTTGGCAGAATCGGGCGGTCCTGCTTTTTCGAGGTATGGCTTCGCGAGCGGCGGCGGCTGGGTGACGCGCTCCCAGAGCTTGCGCTCATCGACGGTGTCTTCGTACACGACGCCGAGATTGTCGAGCACGGTGCCCGTCGCGAGCCACAGCTCGGTGATCGCTTTGTTGAGCGCAGCCTGGTATTGAAGCTCGATGGAGCGGACTTCGTAGAGTCGCGTCTGCTGCTGGATCAACTCGAAGTTCGAGAGCTGACCGGCCTCCATGCGCTTCAATCCTACGAGCACGAGCTGCCGCGCTGCGTTGGTCGTGGCCTTGCCTGCGAGGAGCGCTTGCTCGGCGTTGAGAATGGTTTCGATGGAACGCTGCACCGAAAGTCCGATTTCCAGCTCGGCTTGTTTGATTCGGGTGATGGCCTGCATCTTCCGCGCTTTTGCCGCGTCGATTTGCGCACGGGCTTGAATTCCCCCCAGCGGGACGGAACCGTTGACCCCGAGTTGCCACGCCGGGGCATCGCCTTCCGTGAGGCGATCGACGGCGTTGCCAAAATCGCGATCCAAGCCCGAGTATCCGTAACTGCCGACCACATCGAGCTGCGGCCACGCCTGGTTCTTCGCAAACTTCAGCCGCACGTCCTCGCTCTCGGCGGCGATGATGAGCGCCTTGTAGTCCGTTCGCTTCGAAAACGCGGTCCGCAACAACGCATCGCGGTCCAGTTTCGGCACGGCGAGCGGCGCGATCATTTCGGGCAAAAAGACGCGCGGATCGTTGGCGTCGAACTGCGGCAGCGTCTGGCGCTTCAGCAAAATCTGGCGGTCGAGAACGAACGATTTTGCGCGATAAAGTGCCGCGCGATCCTGGAGGAGTTGCACCTCGGCCTGTCCGACCTCATACGGCGAGAAAAAGCCAAGTTGCTCGCGCCGCTGGCTGAATGCGTAGAGCTTCAGGTCGGCATTGATGGCGTCGCCTTTGTTCTCCAGGTCCGCGAACGCCTGCACCATGTCGTAGTAATTTGCGGCGACTCCCTGGAGCGCGACTTCGATGCGAAACTTCCAAGTCATCTCCTGCGCTTCGCGATTTTTTCGCGAGATACGAATGTCTGCCATGTTGGCGTTCAGCCCGGCGTCTTTCAGCAATGGCTGGCGGAATTCGAATGTAGCGCTCGCGCCGTAGGTGGGCAGCACGTCGCGCGTGTCTCCGACGAAAGACAGGCGCGTTTTGTTTCCACGAAAGGTGACTCCGAAGACGGTGCCAAGCGGCGTCCGGGCGCGAATGCCGGCCTCTCCGGAATCCACTTCCTGAACGAACGTGACAATGTCGCTGGAGAAAGTCGGCGGAACGATGGGGCTTGCGAGCTGAGGCTGGTAGTTGAGCCGGGGTAGATCGAAGTTGAGAACGCCCTGGTTTGAGATGGCCTGAATGCGGCTGTCGAGCTGCGCGAGAAAATTGGCGACGCCTACCTGGGTGGAATTGAACGCGGCGATTCCTCCGTTCACGACCTGTGTGGCGAGAGCGACATCCTGCAAACGGAGCAGTGAATCCGCGTTGCGGATATTGTCCGTGGCGTCGGGCGTCTTGATTCGCTGGCGCTGTGCGCTGAAGCTGAACACCGGATCAAATTCACCGTAGGCGTTTTTAACGCGCGCGTTCTCAATCGAGATTCCGATCTCCTCGATTTTGGCGTCGAGATTATTTTTAAGCGCCTGCTGGATCGCCTGCTGAAGGCTGATCACTTCGACTCGGGTTCCCTTACCAAAGTAGTCAATCGCCGACGGTTTCTGCGGCGCCTTTTCCTTCATCGGCTTGGGCGGTGGGATCGGAGCTCCTCCGATTTCCGGTGCTGCGCCCGGAGTCGGTGGTGGCGCATCGATTTGGCCAGTCTCGCCCTCAGCGAGCGGGGGCGGAGTGGCCCGGAGTTCCGGTGCGGTTTCGTCGGCTGCGAAGAGCGCAGGCACTGCGATAGAGATGAGTGGAATACACCAGCGGCGGAGAAGCATCAGAAACGGTAGTCGAGGCTAATAAGGTCCACCATCCACTGCAGAGCGATCTTCCCGAATGGGCGTCTGCCAGTCTCTATTTTCGCGCGCGCGGACATTCCGTAGCGCAGCAAGTTCCCGGGGTTTTGGACCTCGACGGTGACAACATAAGTGTGCTCCAGCAACTTCTCGCGGCCAGTGCCATCGGGCACCGTCGGCACATCGCCGCCGCGTTCTTTGCTGAATGCAATGGGGAAATTGTGCTCGTCGAGCTGGGTCGGCTGCCCCCTGACGACGCCCTCGAACTTCCGACTCGGGAACGCATCCGCCAGCAGCGTGACGCGCTGGCCGGGTGCGACTTCGCGGACCTCCTGCTCGCTGAGCGGGATTTTGATCTGCATCGGATTTTGCGAGGCGATTTCGCAGAAACTGTCATTCGGCGGGCGAAGGAGCTGCCCTACTTTCGCTTCAAGGTCGCGATTTAGGACAACGCCGGAAATCTTGGATCGGAGCGTGAGTTGCTCAACGTCGCGGCGCGCTTTTTCGAGCCGGATTTTTGCTCCGTCACGCATGACTTCAAATTGCTTCATCTCGTCGGCTCTCTCGACGCCAAGCGCGGCCCGGACCCGTAGTTCGTAGTCCTTCACGGTAATTTCGGCGGTAGCGAGCTCCTGCCGGAGGTCACGGTTTTCCAACTCGGCAAGTATCTGCTCCGGCTCCACGAGATCCCCTTCTTTCACCAGGACACTCTTGATAAAGCCGACCGCCTCGGGCCGGACGATCTGAGGATTGGCAACCTCGACGGCGCTACGACGCTTTACCTCCGTAGAAACCGGGACGAAGCAGAACGCTAAAAACGCGATTAACGGGATGCCAAATACGGTGGCAATTCTACGCCAGCGCCCGCCGGGTTTGAGGTCTTCTTTGTTCAAATTGAGTTGTTGCACGAAATGCCATAGTGGCACGACGACCCAGCCCGTCAAAGCAAGGAACGCAAACCAATCGGAAAGTCCCTCCAATCCCAGCGGCTGAAGATGCGGCTCCATGAAGAGGATCAGACTGTAAATCACGTAGTAGCCGTATAACCACGAGAGGACTGCGTACGTGTAAAACAACCACAGCCGCTTTTTCGGCATCGGCATCCTCGCCATCAGATCGACCTTGGACGACCCGCCGAAGAGCATTTTCGTAATTTTTGTCTGCACGAGCGCGCGGCTTTTCTGCTGCAAGTTCGGCGTCTCGATGGCGTCGATCATGATGTAGTAACCGTCGAACCGCATGAGCGGATTCGCGTTGAAAATGAGCGTGCTGACGCTGGCGATGACGATGATGTTGAAGAGGAAATCCTTGAACCATCCCGGCTGCACGACCGCCCAGAGGAACGTGGCGAATGCCGCAAACACAAGCTCCACATAGATTCCCGCAAAGGAAACAAGCATCCGGTGGCGGCGGTCGGGCATCGTCCATGCGTCGGACACGTTCACGAAAAAGTACGGCGTGAACACCATGCTCATAAATCCGATCTCGTGGACTTCGCCGCCAAAGTGTTTGCACGTCATCCCGTGTCCAAGTTCGTGGACGCTTTTCAGCACGATGGTCGTCACCCACATCAGCGCGAGGTTGTTCCAGTTGAAAAGATTCGCCAGCGCGTGATCGAGTCCCTCCGCACTGTAAAGGAAGACGACCGCTCCGAGCGCGATGATCGCCCACGACACCCAAAAGGTCGTCTTCGTCCAAATCCACCCGACCGATGCCGCCATGCGCCCGAAGAGCCGATCCGGGTCATACAACGACTTGCGGAAAAAGAAGATATTGTTGGCGAGTGCGTAGAGTCCGCCCTTCTTTTTCTTCTGCTTTTTTGCGGCATCCATGCGCGCTTTCGTGCGCTGGCCCTGGATGGCGAGAAATTGAAGCATCGCCAAATCGTTCGCAAATTTCAGCACGCGCTCGTTCAATTCCTCCGGCGTATAATCGAGCGGCAAATGCCGGTGCGCGTGCACCCATGCGTCCCGAATCTGGCCAAACGTGCGCTTGCCATCGAAAAGGACCGCGAGATCGTAATCCTCTGCGGTGAGCCGGAAATACTGGAGCGAGATCGGGTCTTTTACGACGTAGTAACTGCGGCCTTCGAAGATCTGCTTGCTGATCACCAGATCATTACGAAGCTGCGGCAGGACGACATTCTCCTGCTGCGACACTGGCTTGGCCAGTTCTGCTTCTTTGACGGCGACTGCAGCCATTTATTTTCCGAACTCTGCGAGTCCCTTCATGCCCGCTTTGATGCGGTGGTCCTTGTTTTCGATCTTCACCTTCACCCGCACCAGTCCGCTCGCAGCGTCATTGCGCGGGTCCACGAAACTCACTTTCCCCTCAAACTCGGCACCGTCGAGTTCTTCGATTTTCACGCGGATGGTCTGACCTTCCGCCACGGTCTTGCGCACGGCGGCCTTGACGAAAAAAGTCACATCGACCGTATCGATGTCGATGATGTCCACGAGCGGCGTCTGCTGCGTGGCCATTTCGCCGGTCTGCTTGTATTTTTTCACCACGATGCCGTTGATGGGCGAAAGGATCGTCTTCTCTTCCAGCGCCAGCTTTTTGGCCTCCATCTGGATGCGCGAAAGTTCGAGGTCCGTCTTGGCCTCCAGGGCCTTTTCTTCGCTGCCCATTTTTTCCTGAAACAGCCGATCGTGACCTCGTGCGATAAACTGCTTCAGCTCGATTGCCTTTTCCGAAATGCGCACATCCATTTGCTCACGCTCGTTCCGGAGCTGCACAATCTTTTGGTCTTTTGTCACCTTGGAGCCTTCATCGACGAGCATTTCCTTGATGATCTCCATCGGCACGGTGGAGCTCACCTGCACGGTCGCGTTTGGATAAACAAGACCGCTCACCGGCTCGGCTAAGAGCGGGAGGCTGGATAAAACTGCGACTGAAAGGGCAAAACAGATTTTCATGAAAAGTAGTGAGTGACGGCTTACCAAATCCACTTCAGCCGGAACCATTGCGCAATATTTCTACCCCAGATGAGCACGAGCGGTTTCCGCCCGAGCTTGATGCTGGCACGTCCGGTGAGGTCCGGCCGCATGGCACCCCGGATTTCCGCAGGCAGTTCCACATTCGGCAGCGTGAGGATGAAGGCGTTTTCTTTCATCGCGCTTTCCCGCTCGTGCGGATACGCGAGCTGGCTGAGCTGGCTGCGATCCTTGAAAGGCGCGCTGAGTTCATACGTGTTGTGGCTGTAGAGGATGAAATCCACAGGCACGGTTCCCTTGTCGGCATGGATGGCTTCGACACGTCCGATTTGTTTTTCGTTCAAATGGACGAGCATGTCCCAAGCTTCCATCGTCCCCACGACTGCGAACTCGCTGCCAGCTTCCATGAATACTCCCTGACGGAGCTCGATATCTTTCGTCATCACCACACCGTCCATCGGGCTGCGCAGCGTGGCCGCCTCGATGTCGGCGAGCAGCTTCACCTCCTGAATGCCGTAAGCCTCGGAACGTTTATCCGCGATTTGCGCTTCGGCCTCCCGTCCGTTGCCACGCTGAGCCTGCGCTTCCAAAATGGCGCTCAGCTTCTGCTTGCGGACGCCTTCAAGCTCCGAATCGATCTGGCGGGTGTCGATTTTTCCGAGTTCCTGACGAGCCTTCACATGGTCGCCTTCCTTCACGAATACCCGCTCCACACGACCGCGCACTTCGGGCACGACCTGCACGCGTTTGCGCGGCACGAGGGTGCAATCGCTCTCGACCTCTTCCATCCACGGGAAGAGCAAAATGCCTCCGATGATTACCACCCACGCGGTGAGCTTGAACGCGCTCCAAACCCGCTGGCTGCCCGTGAGCGAGCGCTTCACTTCACGCAGCCGCCTCGACGCAAAAAGACCCGGCAAATCCTGGTAGTCCATCGCCCCACGCATCGCGCGGCCTGTCGTCGTCCCCAGCCATTCGCCGAGACGGTGGCTCGGCGGGAGCTGCTTCGCGCCGGGCTGCATGTCATACGCCGCCTCTGCGGTGCTCTCGGCCAGAAGCGCGCCGATCACCTTTTTGTCGGCATCCAAAATCTGAACAATCAGCGCCGCTGCGACCTGGCTGTTTTCAAAGTAAGCGGTGTCCGCAATCTCCGTCGTCCCGCGAGGGTGGACGAGCAACGCCCGCTCCGGCGCAGGCACGGTACCCGGCTCGGCCAGCGCCAGAAGTTCCTTGCGGCTCAGCGCAATCACCCAGGGACCGAGCTGCGGTGCCTGCCCTTCGGGCACCACGACCGGCATCGGTTCACGCGGAGTATGAGCGTCCACGAAAGCCGTCATGGTTTTCACCATCGTGCTCCGTTTCTCCACCACTTCCTGGCCGGAAATCGCCATCATTTCCCAGCCACTCCCGCGCAGTCGGAGCACCGCGCAACGTTCGCTGCCGAGCAGGTCGCGCGAGTAGTTCACGACCAGCCGCGCGACTTCCACCGGGTCCAGAGAACCCGCGAGGTCCGTGGAAAACTTCAGCAAATGCTGCAAACGCTGGGTCTCCACGACGAGATTCCCTACCTGCCTCGACTGCAAGTGCGTCTCCACATGCGCCGCAAGCTGGGCCAGAAAAGTCGCGAACTCCGCGTAATTCTCGCGCGTGACATACGGCTGGAGCCATACTTGGAGCACGCCGAGGATCTGCTCCTTCAAGAACAGCGGAACATGGATAAATGGATAAACCGTCCGATTCGGTGAAGGCTGCTGTTGTTGCTGCTGCCCGCCCATTTGCGAGAGATGGGCCTGAAGCGAGCCGGGGGCTTGCTCCTGCGGCTGTTCCTGCGAATCCGCAGACAAAACGAGCGGCTTCTTGGTTTGGACCACCTCGCCGACGGCACGAAGGAGCACCCCTCGCTGCTGCTCATCCGTCTGGAACAGCGAGGAAGCCAGATCCATCTCGGCGGCGAGCTGGAGCTCGTGCTTTCCATCCGCAGTCTTCTGTCCCACAAGCCATATCGCGCCTCCTTTTCCATCGCATGCCGCGACGGCACGCTGAAGGAACTGAGTATAAAACTCTTCAGATCGCATCTCCGACTTTGCGAGAGCGGAGATCTCTTCTACCAGGCGCTGAATTCGCGCCCTTGCTGCTTCGATACTTTGCTGTTGGGACATTGCCGTGCGCAAAGTATGCAGATGGCCGCGCAGTGCAAGGCACAAGGCAGCATTTCAGCAATATCAACCTCGCGGCGAACACACGACGCGGAGCAGCCTCGAAGCGCCCGTATGATGACGAATGATAAAAAGCACGCTTGCGTTGACCATTCGGAATTCGTCATTCGTCATACTCCAACAACCATGAGCAAGAATATCGAATCCACTCTCGTCGAGAACCGCGTCTTTAAACCGTCCAAAGAGTTTTCCAAAAAGGCCCGCATCAGCTCGATGGCTCAGTACAAGTCGATGTGGGAGGAGAGCGTGAAAAAGCCCGAGAAGTTTTTCGCGCGTGAGGCCGAGGAACTCGTCTGGCAGAAAAAATGGACCGACGTACTCCAGTGGAAATGCCCGGATGCAAAGTGGTTCATCGGCGGAAAAATCAATGTCGCCGAAAACTGCCTCGACCGGCATCTCGGCACACCTCGGCAAAACAAAGCCGCCATCATCTGGCAGGGCGAACCGTCGGGGGAAAAGCGCACGCTCACCTACGCACAACTCCATCGCGAGGTGTGCCGTTTTGCAAATGTGCTGCTGCGCAACGGTGCGAAGAAAGGGTCGCGGGTGATTATTTACATGCCGATGGTTCCGGAGGCGGCGATCGCGATGCTGGCTTGCGCACGCATCGGTGCGATGCACTAGGGGGTTTTTGGTGGTTTCAGCGCCGAGAGCATCAAGGATCGTGTCATCGATAGCGGATCGACGATCGTGGTGACCGCCGATGGTGGATATCGCCGCGGTGCTGTGGTGCCGTTGAAAAAGAACGTGGACGATGCGCTGAAGGGCAACGATACGCCGGTGAAACGCGTGATTGTTTTCAAGCGCACCGGTCAGGAAGTCCACGTCGAAGAAGGCCGCGATGTGTGGTGGCACCGCGAGCTGGAATACGTCGATTCCGATTGCCCCGCAGCGCAGTTGGATTCCGAAACGCCGCTCTTCATCCTTTATACGAGCGGCTCGACGGGCAAGCCGAAGGGCATCCTGCACACGACGGCCGGGTATCTCCTGCACTCCTATATGACGTGCAAATACGTTTTCGACCTTCGCGATGAAGACGTTTACTGGTGCACGGCGGATGTCGGCTGGGTCACAGGGCACTCGTATCTCGTCTATGGTCCGCTCGCGATGGGTGCGACTTCACTGATGTACGAAGGCGCTCCAAACTGGCCGGAGAACGATCGCTTTTGGCAAATCATCGAGGAAAACGGCGTGTCGGTCTTCTACACGGCACCGACGGCGATTCGCGCGTTCATGAAGTGGGGCGACGAGTGGGTCACGAAGCACGATCTTTCTTCACTGCGCCTTCTCGGCACGGTCGGCGAAGTGATCAATCCCGAAGCATGGATGTGGTATTATAAGACCATCGGCGGCTCGCGCTGCCCGATTGTCGATACGTGGTGGCAGACGGAAACGGGCGGCCACATGATCACTCCCCTGCCCGGCTGCACGCCGTGTAAACCGGGAACCGCGACGCTGCCGTTCTTCGGCGTGGACGCGGCGATCGTCGATGACGACGGCAAGGAACTCGGGCCGAATCAGGGCGGCAAGCTCGTCATCCGCAAGCCATGGCCTTCGATGCTGCGCGGAATCTGGGGCGACAAAGCGCGCTACAAATCGACTTACTGGAGCGAGTTCAAGGGCATGTATTTCGCCGGCGACGGTGCGCGCCGCGACAAGGACGGAAACTTCTGGATCGTCGGCCGTATCGACGACGTGCTGAATGTCGCCGGTCACCGGCTGGGCACCGCCGAAGTCGAGAGCGCGCTCGTATCGCACCCGTCCGTCGCCGAGGCCGCGGTGGTCGGCAAGCCCGATGAACTCAAGGGCCAGGCGGTCGTGTGTTTCGTCACAGTGAAAGAAGGCGTCACCACATCGAAGAACCTTGCCGACGATCTCAAAAAGCACGTCCGGAAAGTCATCGGCCCCGTCGCGACCCCGGACGAAGTGCGCTTTACCGGCGCACTACCAAAGACGCGCTCGGGCAAAATCATGCGCCGGCTTTTGAAGCAAGTCGCTGCTGGAGAAGTCATCACGGGCGACACGACGACACTCGACGACCTCAGCGTTTTGGCCAAACTCGCGAGTGCGGAGGACTGATTTCAGGCAAATAGCGTGACGGACTCGGCGTCGGTGGTTTAAAGAACAGGTTCTTCTACATGTCATTTTCCATCGAGCACACCGATCCGATCAATTCGCAGATTCTCGCAGTTTCCGAGGACAAAATTCCCGGCTTTGTCCACGAGCCCTTCGCGGCAATCGCGGAGAAATCGGCACTCCCGCTTGAGACCGTGCTGGAGCGGATCAAAGCGATGCTTGCCGCCGGAACGATCCGCCGCGTGCGGCAAACGCTTGTCGCCAGCAACCTCGCTGAAGGTGCGCTCGTCGCATGGCAGGTGCCCGAAGAGAAGCTCAACGATGCCTTCGACTGGATGTTTAAGAACGACCCGTTCAGCGGGCATGTCGTCGTCCGCAGCACGGATAATCAAACGACTGGTAGCGTGTATCGCCTTTGGACGACCCTCAAAACGCCCGTCGGCTCCGACATGGCATCGCACTGCGAGGTGCTCATGCGTCACACTGGCTGCACCAAATACAAGCTGATGCCAGCCAAGGGCATCTTCGCGCTCGGCGTCGGACATGTGCGCCGCAAGACCATCGAACCCGGCGACAAGGCCGACGAGGCCGCGAAGATGATTCGCGTGGGCATCGTAAATCTAACCCCACAGGAATGGGATGTATTGCTCGCATTAAAACGCGAACTGACTCTCGACGAGATCAAGCTCGGCCTTTGGAAAGACCGGGCAGCCGAGGCGGGCGTGGATTTGGAGACATTCTGCCGCGTGGCCGAAGACCTCAACTCGCGCCAGGTCATCGGGCGATTCAGCACGTTCCTGGAGCATGTGAAGCCAAACGCTACCGGACAGCGCGTGACGAAATTCAACGCCCTCTTTCACTGGCGCGTGCCGAAAGGCCGGGAAGTCGAAGGCGGCGGCGAAGTCGGCCGTCACCCGATCCTCACGCACTGCTACTGGCGCGAAGGCGGCGAGGATTTCGCAAATGTGAACATCATGGCCGTGTGCCACGGGACCGAAAAGGAGCGCGTGCTCGCCCACAAAGCGGCAATCGATGCGCACCTCGTCAGCGTGGGAATTCCGGTGGACTACACCAACGTCTTTTGGGGTGGTCGCAGCGAGATCAAGCCCAGTGAAATCTCGCCAAAGGTCCACGCAGCGTGGATGCAGCAGTATTCATAGTTCTTTGTAGGTTGTGAATGGTGATTTGTGAGTCGTCGCAAGCGTTTTGCCGTGGTTTTCCGCTTGCGACCAATCACAAATCACTATTCACGCGCCTCCTCGCCCCGCCACACGGCTGAAAAATTCCTGAAGCTGCGGCAGGCAAACATCGTTGCTGTAGCGTTGCTCCACCGTCGCTCGTCCCGCCTCACCGAGTGCACGAAAGTTTTGCGGAGCATCGAGGACCCGCAACGCTTCGCGGACGAGACCGTCTTCATCGTTGAATCCCGCGAGCAGCCCATTCTCGCCATGCGTGATCACTTCGCGGACTGGCGGAGTGTCGCTCGCCAGGACGGTGCAACCGCAAGCGAGCGCGTTGATCATCGACCAACTGAGGACGAATGGAACCGTGAGGTAAATGTGCAAATCGGAAATGCTAAGGACGTTTACGAGCTCCCCGGCAGGCACAGCGCCGGGAAAAATGAAGCGCGCAGGGTCAAAGCCGCCGGCACCCACGATCTGTTCCTTCAAAGTAATTCCGCCGGTATGCACCGCATCGTTACCATAGCAGACACGGTCCTGGCCGATGATGACAAAAACCGTGTCCTTGCGCTCGGCGGCAATCCGTTTCGCCACGCGCATAAAAACGTCGAACCCGCGCATCGCCTCAAACCCGCGTGAAACGTAGGTGACGATGCGGGCTCCATCGGGAATCGCCCTGCCTGCCACGCTGCGCTTCGTTTGCTCCTGCCGACGCCAGGCGCCGGTGTCGATGCCATCGAAAATCGTCTCGATCTTCGGCTGGTACTCCTTTGGAAACTGCGAGCGCTGCCATTGCGTCGGCGAGTAGCCCGCTGAGCACGTGTTCAGATCGAGGAGCAACATCGCATTCCGCGCACGCGCGCGGAGCATGGCGAGGTCGGTCGCCGGGAACTCCGGGCGAAAGTCCATGTCGGTTCCGCGCGGGTGGTAAAACCACTCGAAGTAGTTGATGATCGGGCAGTCGTACAACTCGGGCAGAAAAGCCGTGCTGCCAAATCCGCTGTGCCCGACAACGAGGTCGGGCTTGATCTCGGGCAACCTCTTGAGTGTGTGGTGGACGCCTTGCGAATGGGCGACAAAGTTCTCAAACGAGCGTGCGCAAAAGTGGGTCTCCTCGCGAGCCCCTCCGAGTTGCTTGTAATGAATCCGTTTCAGCCCTCCGAATTGCGCATTCGGAAGTTCAGAAACATAAGTGGCCCTCCATTTATGCTTCTCTACCAGCCACTGCGCGACATGCCCGAACTGGGCGGGGAAGTTTTTGTGGACGAATAGAACGTGCATGGGCAGAGCACGCGACTTCGCGTGGGGAAAGCCGCCTTATTTCCCGTCGGGGATGACCAGCGCCTGCAAGATCGGATCGTTGTCATCCATGAACGCGTCGCGATACAGCTTGCCGTCGATGAGATCCGTCTGTGCATCGGCACGTCCGTAAGTGCTCTTTTGATCCTTCGTCTGCCCTGACTCGTTGGAAACGAAAAAGCCTTTTCCAGGAACGGTGACGATTCCAGAAAGTGAACTCTTTCGGGCGTTTCCACCGGGGCTGAGCTCGAGCTCATCCCAAGGCACTGCGAGGTTTCCCAGGAGCTTCATGCTGTCCGCTTCAAAGACTGCGATGACGCGATCCGTTCCGCGCGTGACAAACGCCCGGCCTCCGTCAAATCCGATGTCCATCGGATGATCGACATCCACCTGATCGATCGTCTTGCCGTCTTTGCTAATCCGGTAGAGTCGCCCTGCCTCGAAGTCCGTGACCCACAAGCGCCCTTGCGCATCGAGCTCAGTTCCCCGCAGGCTCGAGGACGACTTCAAGAAAACCTCACCGCCCTCACCGAAAGCTGGACGGAGCGTCGCATTGGCGATCGCGCCACCTTTCTCTTCGAGCACCCAACTGCTGATGCGACCGATCTGCCTTTCGACTGCGAAAAGAATGAGTTCATTTCCTTCCCGGGCCACCGCAATTCCTTCGCAGAGCGCGGTCTGAATAGACAACTGGACCTGCGACAGGTTGTCATCATAAACAAGGATTTCGCCCTCGTTTGCGATGAAGACGCGGCCTTTGTCGTCCGTCGCGATCGCTTTCCCGAGCGGGCCCACGAGCACGCGGGTTGTGGCGCGGACGTAATCGTCGGGAATACCCACCATCAACTTGCGAACTTCACCCTGTCCATTTCCACCGTGGTGATATCCCGCATAAAGAAACCTGCCATCGGGCGACATTGCGAGGCCGCGATTGCGCCGCGGCCAAGCCTTTTGAGACTGGCCATAAACTGCCTGGCTGTTGTCGATCAGATACTGGACGGTCCACTTGTAGGTGTCGCCCGCCAGCAATGAAGAGATTCCGATGAGGGCGATTGCCATGTGGCATGTGAGGCGACGGAGCGCGTTAGTTCTAAAATGCATCGGATAATGTGCTGAGTTGGAATGCTACGAATATCAAGTAGTGGACTTAAATCCCCCAGAGAGTGGCCGATGAAGCGCTCCCTTGTCAACGTCCCAGCACAGAGAAAACGCCCCTCGCAAAAGCCAGCGGCCTACCTCCAAAACCTGCGCCAAAACCCGGCGCGAAGCTCTGGGCAAATCTTCAGAAGACCAGGCGGCGCGTCCACCGGTGCATTTTGAACGAGCAGTTGAGCGAGTAATGCGGCAGTTGTTTTCCCTGCGAATTTCTCCCTCGCCCTCTTCGCGGCAAGGGAGCCGAACTTTGCGCAAAGGTCCGGAGCAGTCAGCATTTTCTCCAAACTGGCCGCAAACGCCGGGACGTCGCGCTCGGAGGAAAGAAGGCCGGTTTCACCTTCATCGACCATTTCCGGGACCCCGGCGATCCTTGTGGATACCACGGGCAGGCCGATCCCCATCGCCTCCATAATCACCGTTGGAAGATTGTCGCTGCCTCCGTCTTTTTCCGTCTGACAGGCAAGTGCAAACACCGTCGCCGAAGCCAGATGCTGGCGGACTTCGGTTTGCGATCTCGGACCGAGGAGCTTCACCCGTTCGCCCAGCTTCAGCAGGTCGATCCGGGCGGCAAGAGCAGCCTCCATTTCCCCGCCACCGATAATCTCGCACTCGAAAGAGATTCCCCTGTCGCGCAGCAACGCACACGCGTCGATGAGGTCCGGAAAGCCTTTTTTTTCCACATAGCGACCGACGCTCACGATCCGCGGAACGCCGTCCGGCCGGGCTGCGGCAGGCAGGCTTTCCAAATCGATCCCGTTAAAGACACGGAATATTTTCCCGTGCGAACCGGCGTGCTTTTGCTCCATCCACCGGCGGCTGTAGTCCGTCTCCGTGACGACAAATTTCGCGTGCTTGACCAACATTGCGTTCGTGACCGGAAAATCGTTATCGCAGAAAATGTCGTTCGCGTGACCGGTGAAACTGTAGCTGATGCCGAAGAGCTTTCGCAGCCACCAGGCCGTGCGCGCTGCGAGCCCGCCAAAATGCGCGTGAACGTGCCGGATGCCTGCGCTTTCGAGAATCGGCCCCAACCACGCAGCCTCGAACATGCGCTGCGCATCAGGAAACTGCCGGTGCTTCGGAATGGCACGGTGGAGCCTTCGGTGCAAGCGTCCCAACTCGCGATCCTTGTCGATTTTCGTGCGAATCTCGGCGCCCTCGGGCATGTAAAAAACCGGCCTCTCCATCCGCACGGCCGTCTCGGGAGGATCATCGGGACGGCGGATCGATACGACAAACGGATTCATCCCGAAGCGCGCCATCTCCTCCACTTCGCGATACACGAAAGTCTGCACAAACGAAGGCAGCCGCTCGCACAAATACGCGAAGGTGAATCCGTCCGATTTCTGCGGGTGCGGTGCCTGCGTGACGCTCGCCGGCGCAGAAATTCCATCGGCGGAAGCCGGGGCAACCAGCTCGGATGACTCGCCGGCACCGAGGCTCACGGCGGTCTGAGGCTTGTTACCTTCCTGCCTGTTTCGCTTCATCATAGAACCCCTCCAGCTTCTCGATTGCCCGCGCTTGCGAAAACTCCTCTTGCACCGATTGCGCCGCAGCCACGCCCATTCGCGCCCACATTTCCGGGTCGCCCGCCAGCCGAAGCATTGCGCTCGCGAGCCCTTCATCGTCGCGTTCCTCGACCAAAAATCCCGTCGCGCCATCCGTCACTGCCTCGGGGATTCCGCCGTGCAACGTCGCCGCCACGGGCAGCCCCGTCGCCATCGCTTCCAGCATGGAATTCGGGACCCCTTCCTGATTGAGATCCTCCGTCATTTCGCTCGGGTGCAGGAAAATGTGCGACTCTGCGTAAAGCTTCGCGAGCCCCGCCTGGTCCAGGAATCCGCGCAACTCCACAGCGCTGCCGAGCTCCATCTCCGCGACCATTTTTTCCACCTCCGCACGCATCGGACCATCGCCAGCCAGGACGAATTTCGCCGCAGGCCACCGCTCCCGAAACCGGGCAAACGCACGGAGCGAAGTCCGCAATCCCTTTTTTGCAATCAGCCTGCACGCCTGCACAAACTGCCACGCACCATCCATCGGAGCGGGACGCTGCAAAAATGGAAACGCATCGAGCGGAATACCCGTTCGATTCAGCCGCAACCGGTCGCGCGGCGCACCCATCGCCGCGAGCCGATCCATCAGCGAATGCGAACGCGCCAGCAGCAGCGGCGCAGTCTGGAGGAGCTCGCGCATTTGCTCATCGTAGCCCGGCTGGTCGGGCCGCGGCTGGATGTCCATCCCGTGAAAGGACACCACGCACGGCCCCTTCCACTCCCGCACCAGCGGCAGCAGATGCACCCCCGTGTGCCCGAAATAAATGTGCATCACATCCGCGGG
>JAYUSJ010000163.1:0-19241 GCA_043755735.1 Verrucomicrobiaceae bacterium
GTGAACATGCGATCCATGTCGCGCAGGAGCAGCGAGGCCTTGCCCATTTTTTGCGATGTGAGCGTCTTCATGACGTGCTCGGCCATCGTCGTGTCCTTCATGATGATGGCCTGCAAATTCGAGCCGAGCAGCGCCTCCACGGCCACAACGAACTCGGGCGCGACCTGGATGGATTGCGCAAGCGCGCCGTGGATTGCCGGGCCGAAAAACTCAGGGTTATCGAGCCCCGCGATGACGGCCTGCGTTCCTTCGCTGAGGCCTTCACCGGCGGTATTGAGCTGGAGGAGAACGCCGAGGCGTCCGTCCTTTTCGCTGAAGACACGCTGGGTGTCGCGGAGTTCCTTTTCGACTACGGTCATCCCTTCGCGAGCCTCGCGGAGCTTGGCTTCGGCGGCGCCCATCGCGGCGGTGCGTGCTTCGAGCTCACGCTCGACAACCTCGATGTCGGCGATGGTCGTGGTGTTCTGCTCCCGGAGATGAGTGAGCGATTCCTCGGCGCTCGCGGCGTCCTGCGCGAGAATGGCGAGGCGGGCTTCCGCACCGTCGCGTTGTTGCGAGATCGTGCTGCTCTGCGCGCGGAGGCTGCTGAGCTTGCTTTCCACGCGCCCTGCGTCGTTTGCGATCGATGAAATCAGCGAATCCGCCTCGGCACGCTGGGCGGTGAATCCCGCTGCCCGCGCCTGGACTTCCTCCATGCGCCGGAGCTCGGCTGCGAGCATGTCGGTGATCTGCGTAAGCTCGCTCTCGGTGTCGCGGAGCTGCGTCTCGGCCATTTGGAAACGCTCCTCTGCGGCTGCGACTTCGGCGCGGTAACGCTGCTGGAGTTGCTCGAATTCGAGGACGCGCTCGGCGTTAAATGCGAGGCGGTTTTCATGGTTTCCGATCCGCTGGCGAATGTCCTGCACGGATTGCCGCGCACCGTTGAGCCGTTGCTCCATGTCCTCCAGCGCAGCGCGCTGGGCCATTGCTTCCTCTTCGGCGCCGGAGACAGCGATTTCCATCTCGTATGCTTTTGCGGCGAGCGAATCGAGTTCCTCCCGCGAAGTAGTGCGCGAGCCGTCAAGCTCGGCCCATTGGCGCTGCGCGTGGTGGAGCTCGAGAGTCTTGAGGTCTTCGAGCATGCCTTGATAGCGCCGCGCCTTCGCGGCCTGTCGCTGCACGCTGCCGATCTGGCGCTTCACTTCTTTGATGATGTCGGCCAGCCGGAGCAGGTTCGCCTCGGTTGCTTCGAGTTTACGCAGTGCTTCCTTACGCTGGAACTTGTATTTGGTGATGCCCGCAGCTTCTTCGAAAATCGCCCGGCGATCCTCGGGGCGGCTGGAAAGAATCTGGTCGATCTTTCCTTGCTCCATAATGGAGTAAGCCGAGCGCCCGATGCCGGTATCCATGAAGAGCTGGTGGATGTCTTTGAGCCGGCATGGTGTGCCGTTTAGCAAATACTCCGAGCCGCCCTCGCGGAAAACGCGACGGGTGATTTTCACCTCGTGCCAGTCGAGCCCGAGCTGCTCTTCGCACTCGGTGAAAGTCATGGAGACCTCCGCCATGCCGAGCGCCTTGCGACTGTCGGTGCCGGAGAAAATAACGTCGGTCATCTCGCCGCCGCGCAGTGCTTTTGCCGACTGTTCGCCGAGCACCCAGCGAATGCTGTCGAGCACGTTGGATTTACCGCAGCCGTTCGGCCCGACGACGCAGGTGACTCCGCGATCGAAGTTCAGGATGGTGCGCGGGGCAAACGACTTGAAGCCGAAGATTTCTAGCGATTTAAGATACATGGACGTGGTTGCGTTCGGGAGACTGTGGAACACGAGCCAAAAGCCCGCAAGCACAATTAGTAGTGGTTTTTGGGAAAACGAAACCGCTATGGGGAGTGGAGGGGCGTTTTCAGGCGCGGAGCGGCTGCGGGCCTAAGATTACCGATTTTCGACCACCGCCAGGCTCATAGATTCAGGACTTCCGCGCCTCGATTAGCGGGTTCTTCGTTCCTCAAGCTTTGGCTGATTGCAGAAAACTCCGCGTGCCTTCGGCGACTCCGACTTCACCGGCAGTGGCTCATTTTGGTGGAATGACCGTTTCCCTTTTGAACTTTCGCAATTCTCCGGTTATGGATTGCAGATGCTCCGTGTGCTCATTCTTTCATTTGTGTTTGTGGTATCCGCTTTTGCCCAGCGGTCGCTGCCTTTCGAGACTGTGTTCAAAGGGCAGGACAAGTTCGAGAGTATCGTCGAACGCGTCAAGCCGCTGGCCGCGCGGTTGCGCGTTGCGCCAATCGGGGAGCGGGTCGCCTGGTTCGGGCAGATTTTGTTGGGGACGCCTTACAAGGGATTCACGTTGGAGATCGATGACCATATCGAGGCTCCGTCGGTAAATTTTACGGGGCTGGATTGCTGGACATTTTTCGAGAAATCGATGGCTTTCGCACGAATGGTGGAACTCCCGGTGGAAAAATGGACACCGGAATCGCTGCTCTATTTTATCGAGCAGGACCGATATTGGGGAGGGCGTTGCACTGGGGATTATTGCTCCCGAATTCACTATTTGGAGGACTGGGCGAAGGACAACGATCGGCGTGGTTACGTGAAGGAACTCACCCGGAGCCTCGGCGGTGTCGGCGTGCGAAACCAAGCCACAGAAATGACCAATAATTGGAAAAGCTACCGCTACATGGCCAAGAATCCAGAGCATCGCGCCAGTATCGCGGAGTTGGAGGAAGGGTTGCGCAAACGTCCGCTTTACATGATACCGCTGAGCAGGGTTCCGGAAATCGAAGACCGGCTCCAAAACGGAGACATCATCGGCATCATCAGCCACGACGGGGACGCGTATGGCACCTCGCATGTCGGAATCGCGCTTCGCAAAAATGGAGTCGTTCACTTTATGCACGCCAGTGCGCCGTCGAATCACGGGCGTGTGGTCATCGACAACCGGCTGATCGACTACCTCCGCAAGTTCAAGAAGCACGCGGGAATCCTCGTCGCGCGCCCCCTGAAGTGAGCATGAAAAAGGCGCTCTCTTTTTCCTGCGCGCTTCTTGCGCTCACGGCTCAATGTTTTGCAGCAGGGCTCACTCGCGGGGATGTCGTGAAGCTGAAGCGCGGCGAGACGCTGATGCTCAACGGCAAGAAATTCCAGCAGGCATCGAAGGGGCAGGAATTCACCGTGGTGAAGGCGGACCTCACCCATGTATTCGTCACTTACATGAAGGACGACGGCACTGTGGTCGCTCCGTCCATCCCTGCTGAAAATGTCGATCCCATTACGCCCGACGGTTGGACGGATATCATGGCTAGTGGCGACGCTCTGCGCGAGCAGCGATGGGACGACGCGCGTCGCCTCCTTACGCGGGCAAGCGCTGACGCTCAGCAGAAGCAACTCGCCGCCGCGCTGCTCAGCCGGGTGCAGGGCGCGCTCACCGCAGGGAACATGGTTCGTTCCCTCGCCGGCGATCCCGCGCGAATGGCGACGGCACAAAGGTCTTTTCTCGCGACTCTTCAAACATTGCGGGATACTGCGGCGCAACTGCACGGCGCAGGCCGCATCTCGCTCGCCGTGGCAGTGGACGACGGCGCGGACCGCATCGCCGCAGCCGTGCTTGGCACAAATTTGGCCGGTGTTCCCGCGACGAAAATCGACCGTGCCGCGCTGGATCCTCGTGCCACTGCGGCGCAGCGCTCGGTGGCGCGCGCCCGGCAGTCCATCGGCCAGCACAAGCTTATCGAGGCCACAGCATTGATCGGGGAAGGCCTGAAAGCCGAGCCGGGGCGCTTCGAACTAATCGCGTTTCAGGAGAAAGTGAAGAAGGACATGGAGGAGGCGGACTACCTCTACAAGACCGCGGAGTCCATGCGCTCGAAAGGGCCGAAGGGTGTCATTCACGCACTCTCTGCATTGGAAGACGGTCTTCGTCTTTGCAGCGACCACTCCGGACTTCGAGAGCTTCGCAAGACGATGCAGGCACAGTACGAGGAGCGCACGTCTCCGCTGGTGAATGCTGCGTTTATGGCGAAAGCCAAAGGAGGCAGCGATAAAGCATTAAACGAAGGTCGCGAACTTTACGTCAACCGCTGCACCGAATGCCACGATCTCGAGATGCTTGATTCGCGGGGTTATTCCGGCTGGGAGAAAACCGTCGGCGGCATGTCCCGCCGCGCCGGCCTTGATGGCGGAGAGCAATCAAAAATCATGGCCTACATCGCTGCCGCGCTGAACGTCGTCGGTGGAGAATAGCGCATCATGACACTCAAAGATCTCGGCTGGAACGACGCCTTCGAAGCCGCGTTCGCTCCCTACCTCAAGGAAGGCTGGCTCCCGGCCCGCCTTATTCGCGACAACAAGATTACCTACGGTGCGCTGCTCCACGATGGCGAGGAACTCGAAGTCGTGATGAGCGGCAAGGTCTATCACGATGCCGAGACCGACGCCGATTTGCCCGCAGTGGGCGACTGGGTGGCGCTGGAAATCGGCAGCGAGAACGTCATTCGCGCACGCCTCCCGCGGCAGACCTGCCTCTCGCGAAAGATGCCCGGCAAAAGCACGGAGGAACAAGTCATCGCCGCGAATGTCGATGTCGTCGTAGTGGTCACCGATGCAGGGGCCGACCTCAATCTCCGCCGCATGGAGCGCTTTTTCGGCATCATCGGGCGCAGCGGCGCAAAGCCCGTCGTGCTCGTGAACAAGTCCGACCTTTTCGAAGACGCGCAAAACCAGGAAGCCGCCGAGTCGATCCGTGCGCTCCACCCGGACGCCGAAGTCCACATCACCAGCACGGAAAAAGGGCGCAGTCTCCAGGTCCTCAAGCGCTACTTGAAGCGCGGCGTCTCCGTGACGCTGCTCGGCTCCAGCGGTGTGGGGAAATCGTCCGTCATTAATCATCTTTTCGGCGACGAATACCAGTGGACCGATGAAGTGAATGAGGTCACCGGCAAAGGCCGGCACACCACCACCGCTCGCGAGCTAATGGTGCTCCCCGGCGGAGGTATCCTCATCGACAATCCCGGCATTCGCGAAGTCCACATGTGGTCCGATGAGACCACGCTGCGGGCGCAGTTTGCCGACCTCTCAGACCTCGCCGCGCAGTGCAAATATCACGATTGCAAACATGGCACGGATGCCGGCTGCGCCATCCGCGCGGCGATGGCCGGAGGAACTCTGAGCGCGGCCCGATTCGAAGGATTTTTGAAGCTCGACGACGAGATCGAGAAGCTCCGGCGCAGCCGCAAGAAACGCCAAATGACCATCGAGCGCCGCTCCAAGCGCGATCAGCGCAGCCAGGCCCGCCGCACCGACGATCGCTGGGACCTCGACCACGAAGAGACGCCGCGGGACCGCCGCCGCTAGCCGCTTCATGTCCGAACGACCGTCCACATTTCGCAAGTCTGCATCCGTGCTTGGGCACGGGCTCTTCGGGCGGTTCATGCTGGCGGAGTTCGTCTCGATGGTGGGCTCCTGGATGCAGACGCAGGCGCAGCAATTCGAGGTGGAAAAGCGCGCATCGAGCTCCGTGGAGCAGGCGCTCATCAGCGCTGCGATGATGGCCGTCATCCCGCTGCTCAGCCCGCTCGGCGGGATGCTGGCGGACCGCCTCGACAAGCGCCGCATCCTTTTCGTGATGATCTTTGTGCAGGCGCTGGTTGCCGCCATGACCGGCTGGCTGGTGCATCAAGGCACGCTCGAAATCTGGCACCTCGGCGTCATGGCGCTGCTGGTCGGCATCACCGC
Organism: Verrucomicrobiaceae bacterium; assembly: GCA_043755735.1. Taxonomy (GTDB): domain Bacteria; phylum Verrucomicrobiota; class Verrucomicrobiia; order Chthoniobacterales; family Chthoniobacteraceae; genus SXWH01. The sequence continues at coordinate 5,715 of JAYUSJ010000163.1, forward strand.
GGCGTTCGAGATGCCTGCATATTCGGCGATGCTTCCGGAGCTGGTTCCCCGCGAAAAACTCGGCGCAGCAGTCGCGATGGATCGCTCTATTTTCCATGCGGCTCGTATCATCGGTCCCGCGCTTGCCGGGATGGTCATCGCGCGTTTTGGTAGGGAGACGGCATTTTTTGCGAATGCCGTTTCGTATCTTGGTCCGTTGCTCGTGCTATTCACGCTGCCCGGGCGGCAGCCCGGCACCGTCGCCGAGGAAGAGAAGCGCGGCGGGGGATTCTCGCAGGGGTGGGATCATGTGAAAGCGGACGCTCCCACGCGGCGCATGATCGTCATCATGGCGGCAAACACATTCTTCTGCTCGCCGTTCCTCATCATCCTCCTGACATGGTATGGCGAACGCACACTCGGGCTCCGGGAATTGCAGATGGGCTGGCTCATGTCGCTCTCGGGGATTGGCGCGCTTACCGCCTCGATAATCATCCTCGCCGTTCCCACCACGCGCCGGCTCACGGTGCTCCGCATAGGCGCGGTGACGTCGGTCTTTGCAATGGCCGGACTCGCATCAGCGCACAGTTTCGTCGTTGCGGCGTTGAGCGTGAGTCTGCTCACGTTCGGGCTCAATTTCATCTTCGGAATCGCGAACCAAGTCGTGCAGGAGCGCGCACCGGACGAGATTCGCGGCCGCGTTTCTTCCGTGGCAGCCATGGCTTTTGTGGCAGTCATTCCATTTTCCGGAATCATCACCGCGTCGCTCGAAACATGGGCAGGAATGCGGACGGCTCTTCTCGTCTGCGCAGCCGGCTACGCTATTGTAGCCACACTGATCCTCCGCGCCTCGGAGCCATCGTTTGCCCGGAAGTAGAATGACGAAACGCCCGGTTCCGTATTCAAATTGCGGGTTCCCCTCACGGGGCCATCGACCGAATCCTGCTCCGACTCGATCCCTGCGCTGAAGGAGAAGTAGAAGCCGGCGGGTAACGCTTCTCTTGCAGTCGCCGGGGCTTTAGCGGTATCGGTGGCCCATGACGACTGCGCGCGTGTTGGTGGATTTGGGGGCCCGGAAATATCCAATTTTGATTGGATCAAACATGCTGGCTGGATTGGGCGCAGCCCTTCGGGACAATGGGCTTTCACAGCGCGATGCATTCATCATCACGAATACAGAGGTCGGTGCGCATTACTTCGAATTGATACGTGGTTCGCTGGAGAGCGCTGGATTCCGTCGCGTGGTGCGTCACGACATTCCTTCGACAGAGCAGGGGAAGAATTGGGATGAATTCACGAAGGCGTGTGCGGGAATGCTGGGCCAGTTTCCCGATGCCGGTTCCATCCCGCTCGTGATATTGCTGGGCGGTGGTGTCGTGGGCGATTTGGGGGGATTTGCAGCGGCGGTGTTCCGGCGGGGGGTTCCATTTGTGCAGATTCCCACGACGTTGCTCGCGGCTGTGGACTCCAGCGTTGGGGGCAAGGTCGCCGTGAACTTCGGAGGTGTGAAGAATATCATGGGAGCGTTCAGTCAGCCGAAACTGGTGTTTTGCGATTTGTCCGTGTTGCAGACCCTCGGGATACGCCAGATTCGCAGCGGGACGGCGGAGATTATTAAATACGGAGCAGTGTGCTCCGAGTCGCTGTTCCGGCAGTTGGAGGACGGCGCACTGGAGCGACTGGTGGCGCTCGACCCCGGGACACTCACGGACGTGGTCGCGCAGTGCTGCCGGCTCAAGGCCGATGTCGTGGAGAAGGACGAATTCGACAAGCTCGGCATTCGCAACGTCCTGAACTTCGGCCACACCATTGGGCACGGACTGGAGTTGAGCGCCGAGTATGCACTCACGCATGGCGAGGCCATCGCAATCGGAATGGTCGGAGCCACCCGAATGGCCGTGCGGCTCGGAATGGTGGGCGGGGATTTTGAGAAGCGCCTGTTCGCCTTGATAGCCAGGGCGGGACTCCCGATGAGCTTCCCGGAAACACCGGGGCTTTTCGATCAAATCATCAAGGCGCTGCAATCGGATAAGAAGTTTCGCGACGGGAAGAATCTATTTGTTTTGCCCACGGCAATCGGGGCGTGGAAGCCGGTGGAGAATGTGGATTGGAGCCTGGTGGAGGAGTGCGTGCGCGGCATTCTTGCGTAACGATTTATCGCTTTGTAGAGGTTGGCACGGATTCCGCTTTGTAAGGATTTGTATGAACGCCCTTACCAACCTGACAACAAAGATTTTCGCCGACGGCGCTGACATGACCAGCATGCTGGAAATGTATCGCAATCCTTTGATTAAAGGAATGACGACCAATCCAACGCTGATGAAGAAAGCCGGCATCACGGATTACGAAGGCTTCGCGAAGGAATTGCTCATCACGGTCACAGAAAAGCCTGTATCATTTGAAGTGTTCGCCGATGAGTTCGATGAGATGCGCCGTCAGGCACTCCGCATCCGCGACTGGGGTCGTAATGTGTATGTCAAAATTCCGGTCTCTAATCCGCGTGGTGAAAGTTCAGTGCCGCTGATTCGCGAACTCGCGGGAGCGGGGGTAAAGCTGAACGTCACAGCAATCCTCACCGAGCGTCAGACCGCCGAAGTTGTCGGAGCGCTGCACGTCGATGTTCCTGCAGTCGTTTCCATTTTCGCCGGACGAATCGCTGATACCGGCTGCAACCCGATGCCCATTATGAAGAGCGCACGCCGCATGATGGACCATCTGCCCCATGCCGAACTGCTCTGGGCGAGCGTCCGCGAGGTTTATAACATTTTTCAGTCCGACGAAGCCGGATGCCATATCGTCACCGTGCCTCACGATATCCTTCGCAAGGCCATCGATATGTGCGGGACCGACCTCGACGCCCTGTCGCTGGACACGGTCCGCATGTTTGACCGCGACGCAAAGGCTGCGGGATTCCGTCTCGACGAGCCGCAAATCATCGTGCCGATGCCGATGTCGCCGTCGCGCTCCGCCGAGGCTGCGTAAAACCTTTTGAGTGTTGTTGTTGGAAAATACACGCCGCCCGGGCAGTCGTCCGGGCGGCGTGTTCTTTTTGTCGCGCGCTGCTTCTTACGCGACTTTGTGCGTGTAGGTAAGGTCCTTCGCCGGCTCGATGCCCCAGCGGGCCGCGACGTCGAGGAGGTCAGGAGTGAGTTCCCAGCGGTCGGGGCCGGGTTCTCCGGTGAAGTCGGGATTGCCGCCCTTCAAGTCCATGCAGCCTTTGTTATTTCCGATCCGGGCGATCTCGGCGACTTCATCGGCGGACAAAGTGACATCCGGAGTTGCCGCGAGTTCATCGATCTTTTCCTCCATGGTTTTCACCGTGACGCCGTTGGTCTGCGGGACCTCCTGTGTGAGAGTCGGAATGACACTCTTCACCGGGGACTGGCTCAAGTTCCACACGCAGGCAAGCTGGAGCATGGTGAGTTCGTGTTTCTCGGCGAACGGGCGAAACGCATCGAGTTTCGCATTGCCCGACTCGACCCAGCCTGCGGGCCGGAAGCTGCGGTGATCGCGTGTGCCGAATATGTGGCCGGGTCTCACGTCATCGTGAAAAAGTCCGCCGTGATCAACGACGCGAGTGACCACGTCCACGCCGTGTTTTTCCGCGGCACCAAGCGCCATTCCGCCGGGCCATGGCTCAAGCGGGTTCAGGATGATCATTGCCCAATCCATGAGCGGGCCGAAGCGTTCAAAACTGAGAATCAAATCCAGCGTGAAGCCATTCGCCGGGCCAGGCGCGATGCCGAGCATGTCGGTCATTTTCTCCGCCTGCATTTGCGACATGGCTTTCCAGACGGATTCCTGCGAGTAGCCGATGCTGTCCGGGTTGTGAAGCATGAGGCAGTCGAGATGATCCGTTCCGAGCGAGCGTAGCTGGCGCTCGGTGGCCATTTTCACGTAGTCGGTGAAATCGCGCGGCTGGCGCAGGCGCGGGTCGGTGAAGCGGGGGAACCCCTTCGATCCATCGCGGGGGGCGGCGTAATCGTGGCCGATGATTCCGACGAGGCAATAGGTGTCGCGCGGGACGCCTTTGAGTGCTCGACCGAGTGCCTCGTCTGCAGCACCGCTGCCATAGACATCGGCCGTCATAAAGGTGCGCGTCCCTGCGTCGTAAGCCCGGCGTATGCATGATTCGAAGCGCGATTCGTCGATGACGTCGCCGAAATTCATAAACCGACCACCATTCCAAGTTCCGTAAGCTGTGCGTGTAAGATCTATATATTTTAAGAGCTTTATTCCTTATCGTGCATTAGACCTCGTTGACCACATCGATCACTTTTCGTAGGCGGGCAAAGTTGCGTTTGTGCGGTGTGAAGACGAGTCGCGGGAGGTTTGCAATTTCGGGTTCGCCCTTTTCCTCCGGCAACGCTGCGCACATTTCGAAGCCGCCCACGGCAATTACGTCGGAAAACTGCTTGTTCATATCCGCGAGCTTCGCGGGCGAAAGTGCGGTCTGAAGGCGAATGATGATGCGCGGGCCGAGCCAGCGGTAGCTGTGAAAGTTTTTGTAGAACTGTAGCACATGCTCCACTGCTTCATCGACCGAGCAGAAGCGGAGAAAGTTGAAGTCATCCTCTGAAATGAGCCCGAGACGGAGGAGATGGTTGTGAAGGAAATCGAGCACCATCTTCCAGTAGGTGCCGCCGGGGTGATCGACGAGGACGAGTGGAAAGATCCGAGCCTTGCCGGTCTGCATGAGAGTCAGTGCTTCAAAGCCCTCATCCATCGTTCCAAATCCGCCGGGAAACAGAGCAATGGCGTGGCTTTCTTTCACGAAGTTCAGCTTCCGTGTGAAGAAATAGTTGAAGTTTACCAGTTTTGGATCGCCATCGATCGTGTCGTTGGCTGATTGCTCAAACGGGAGCTTGATATTGAGCCCGAAGGAACGCTCCTTCCCGGCTCCGCGATGAGCCGCGCCCATGATTCCATCGCCGCCGCCGGTGATTACCATCCATCCGCGTTCGCGCATTTTGCGGCCGAATTCCTCTGCGGCCAGGAACTCCGGAGCATCCTCCCTGGTGCGGGCACTGCCGAAGACCGAGATCTTTCGCTCCATCCGATACGGAGCGAATACGCGACTAGCCCATCGCATTTCTTTGAGCGCTCGGTTGAACATCTTGATGTCCGCCACGGTGGTCTGATCTCTCGCCATCTTGAGGGCTGTGACGACGAGTTCTTCGATCAAGTCATTTGGTTTATCCCCGCCCATGTCGGCGACGAGGGAACGGATGCGGGCATCGAGAGAGGCGTCGCCGACGGTGGCTGGCGTTCTCTTGCGCGGCGTGGAATCAGCAGTGATTGTTCTCATGAATTCCATGAGCATTGCCGAAACTGTGGCCCCGCGAGAAGCATGAATTTGCAAACGCGCTCGCCAATTCGGCGGCTCGTGCTAGAAACAGTGCATGCCAGAAGAAACTATTTGGAAGGGGACATCCTCGCATTGGAAAAACTTTAAGCCAAACGTGCTTTTCATTCTCAGCCTTGCGGGCGCATTGTTCCTGCATTTCTGGAGCGCGACCCGGTTCGGGGCGTGGGTCTTTATTGTGCCTGTGGTTGTGGGGATATGGGCCGCATGGAGTTGGTTGTGCATTCGCACGACGAACTATCATCTTTCGACCGAGCGGCTCGTCACCACGCATGGCATTCTGACGAAAGTGACCGATACTCTGGAGCTCTACCGCGTTCGCGACACGCAGATCATTCAGCCTCTTTTGCTGAGAGTTCTGGGGCTCCAGAACATCCATATTTGCACGAACGATTCCACCACGTCGGAGCTGTTGCTCGACTTTATTCCCGCGTCACTCGGGCTCGGTGATCGGCTTCGCAAATCCGTGGAGGATTGTCGCGAGGCAAAGCGCGTCCGCTCGCTGGATGTCATCAGTGACCAATCCTCCGGCCTTCACACAGAGGCGTGATCTGGCCGAAGGCTTTCCACCGGTCTGGTCGCAATACGGGCGCTGACGGGCTGAGTCCCTTGCTCCGATGACCGCGCGACTGGCAAAATACGGGAAGGTATTCACCATCGGGTTGCAGAACACGTTTGTGTACAGGTGGGCCTTCGTGCTGCGCTCGGTGGTCGGAATTGTGCCACTCATCGGCACCCTCTTTTTGTGGCAGGCGGTTTTTGACGGCAGTGGCGGAACTGTTTCCGGATACGGCTATAGCTCGATGATTTTGTATTTCGCCATGACGGTGCTCATGGAGAATCTTGTCACTCCGACCGATGACGAATGGCAAATCGCGGGGGAAATTCGCGACGGACGGCTCAGCGCGCTGCTGCTGAAACCGATGAACTATCTCGCATACCGGTTCTCGCTCTACGCCAGCTACCGCATGCTGTACTCGGTCGTGCTCGCGCCCGGTATCATCGTTGTTTTTCTCTTTTTGCGTGAACACATCCGATTGCCTGTGGATCCGATGACATGGATAGCTTTTGGATTCAGCACCGTGCTCGCTGCGCTTCTTCAATTCTTCATTGCGTACACGATCGCGATGCTCGCGTTTTGGATTCTGGAGATATCCACAATCATCTTCATCACCTACTCGTTTGAGTATTTTCTCAGCGGGCGGATCTTCCCGCTCGACATGCTCCCGCCGTGGCTCAGCGGCTTTGTGAAATGGGCGCCGTTCACTTACGAACTCTACTTTCCCGTGCAGATTTTCATGGAGCGGGTGAAAGGCCCGGCGCTCATCGAAGGCCTTGCGATTCAAGCCGGTTGGGTCGCGCTGATGGCGTGCGCCGCCGTCACGCTTTGGCGTCGCGGCGTGAGGAAATACCAAGCGGTCGGAGGGTGAGCATGCCGGCGGTGACTGGTGACTCGTGAGTGGTGACTGGTCGCAAGCGTGTTGGCGTGGGTTATCCGCTTGCGACAAATCACAAATCACAGCCGATAAACACGCTGGCTTACCCTCACACGGCGACTGACAGAGCACTAGCCGGGCTTGATTCCGGGCTCGGTCCCGCATTGGTCGCATTCCCACGGCGCAAGTTTTCGCCCGATGGTGAGGGCTAACCAAGGGATAATCCAAATCCCCAGTGTGAAAAGACTGAGGAACGCATGGCGGCGGTGGTTTAACGTGCGGCGGCGGAACTGCTGCTCGTGACCGCAGTGACGGCACCAAGCTAGTTTGGAACGGCTTTTTGAATTGTTTGGGCTCAATATGTGGGGTGTTTTTTCGGAGATTACATTTCCCTCATGTGAAGTCCAGACGGTGAGTGTAACAAATCGAATGTTTTCGCCGCATTTCTCGGGCGTCCTGCAAATGATTGTGCATTCCCATCGATTTGCGGAGATTTGAAGGAGGCGCGCCGGGTGGTCGGAAAAAGTTTTGCGACTTTTTCCAAGGGCGATGGTTTGATCGCTTCGATGAAAACATCCATCAAATCAATCGCAATCGCAGCCACCGCGCTGCTCTTCACCAGTCAGTTCACACAAGCCGAGGACAAACCTGAAGGCGGACGTCCACCCGGTGGTCCCGGCGGCGGACGCTTCGGAAGCGCCGAAGATCGTCTGAAAATGATGACCGAAAGACTCGGTCTCACCCAGGAGCAGCAGGACAAAGTCAAAACCATCATGGGGAAGAATGCCGACGCGTTTAAGGCACTCCGTGAAAAAGGTCGCGAAAACCTCACCGAGGAAGACAAGACCAAGATGCGTGAGATGATGAAGGCGCAAATGGAAGAGATCAACGCCGTGCTCACCGAAGAGCAGAAGACCAAGATGAAGGAAGGTTTCCAACGTCGCGGCGGACCCGGCGGCGACAAGAAGCCCGAAGGCGGCAAGGCGGAAGAGAAGAAGTAATCCAGTCCGGTTTACAAACCACGAATTCACAAGGGCGGAGCGCTATTGCGTTCCGCCCTTTTCATTTATTGCGCAAATCCGGAAGCGAGCTTGTATTACAGCGCATCGGCGAGTTCCGCAAACACGTCTGCGGCCTCGCGCACTGGGATTTCCCGTCCGGCTTCACGCGAAATACTCGTCATCTCCACTCCGGCGATTCCGCACGGTGTGATGTGGGAGAATCCTTCGAGCTCGCCGCACACGTTCATGGCAAAGCCGTGCATTGAGATCCATTTTCGCACTCCGACGCCTATGCTTGCGAGTTTGCGGTCATCCGCCCAGACGCCGGTGAGCCCCTCCCTCCGGCCCGCTCTAACGCCGAAACGTCCGCAGAGTTCGATGAGCATTTCCTCGAGCGTCCGCAGGTATCGGTGCAAATCCTGGCCGCGCGAACGCAAGTCGAGGAGCGGGTAGCCCACGAGCTGCCCTGGCCCATGCCATGTCGCCTGGCCGCCCCGCTGGATGACGATGAGAGGGGCGGGGAGTTGCGATGGATCACGGAGAGACGATTGGTCGGGTGTGCGGCCGATGGTGAAGATGGACTCGTGTTCGAGCAGGAGCACTTCATCCGGCAGCGAAAGGTCCGCGGCCTTTTTCGCGACGATTTCCTCCTGGATGCGCAGTGCGTCTTCAAAGGCGACGCGGCCAAGCCATCGTGAGATTGGTTTGCTCATTGTCCGCAGAATTTGAACAGCAGGAGCTCCGCAAAACCATCGCGGTAATAGAGGCGAATCCCGCCATCGCGTCCGATAATGTCACGCTCTACTGCGCAACTAGCGCGACGGCTGTGGACCTGGTGAATGCCGAGGTGCTCGCGGATGTAAAGATCGCCCCACACTTCCGCGCGCACGGCGGCATTGCATTTTCTGATGAGCAGATCTTCGATTTTCTCCGGCTCGTAGGGCTCAAAGTTAATTTCGTGCATGGATTCGAGCACGGTGTAATCCAGCGGCGCGTGATCTTGGAGGAGCGGGATGGGCTTCTCCTTGAAGGTCGAAGTCACGATTCCCATCCTCACACGAGGGTCAAACCCGGCGCTGAGATTGATGAGCGAAAGGGTGTTGATCGCCACCGTGAGACGCCCGACAGGTGGAACCTCCATCGTGAGCCAGACGTGGTCAATCCTGCTCGGATCACGCTCCGGCTCGACTTCTACGTGGTAGGGAATTCCGATCGCCCGCACGTAAATGTCGCCCCGGGTCTTGCGGACACGGCGTTTCCATTGTTCGCGGATACTCTCGTTTTGCTGTGGCTGGTCGATGGATTTAAAAGAACGCAATCGCTCTCCGCACGCAACGATCCATTCAAAAGAAAAACGCCTCCTGCTTTCGCAGGAGGCGTCTTTGGTGAGCTTTGTTAAGCTGAAGGTTTAGTTGGCGGCCTCGGTCTTTTCGCCAGCGCTCTTCCATCCGGAGATACCGGCGGACAGGTGCTTGATGTTCTTGTAGCCGAGCTTCTCAGCGGCGTTTGCTGCGGCTTTGTAGGCGCTGCACGATGGGCCGCCGCAATACGCGACGATGAGTGCGTCCTTGTCGGCAGGAAGCTTCGAGGCGAGGTCGGCTTTCGATGCTGTGAAGTCGATCGCGGTCGGAACGTGTCCGGCCTTGAATGAGCTGGAGCCGTTCACGTCGATGACGGTAACTTTCTTATCGGCGATAGCCTTCTTCAGGTCAGCGACGCTGATGTCTGCGAATTCACCGGCGAATGCTGTGGCCGAAACGATCATTGCGGCGACGAGTGTGAGGATTTTCTTCATGTGATATTTGTATTTTTGTTTGTTGTTTTGAGTTTGAACACCCCGTTCGGCATTGCGCCATCCGGTTGCCTGCGGTTTAGCGTTCCAGATGCCAGTGGCAACCGAAATTCTCAAGCGCATGTAGTGTTCGCAGAGTATGACCCGTTCGGATGCGTTTTTATTCCGGAAATCTTCAGAAATTTTTCAACTGCCATCTTGGTAAAAAAAACGCCGACTCCATTTCGGAGTCGGCGTCTTTGAAAAACGGACTAAAGTCTAGCTGCCACCTTCCGGCATGAGGACTTGGATATTGTCGCCGTCGAGCCATTGGTCAGGGACCGGCTTGAAAGCATTCTCTTTCGATTTGTCCGGGCGTGAGATGAACGAAACGGTGTCGCTCTCCTTATAGAGGCCCGCACCCTCGGTGACGATCTTCGCGCTGTTGTCAACGAACACGACCACTGCGTCGGTGCCGTCCCAAACACCACCTTTTTTCGAGGTTCCCTTTGTGTAGGTTCCTTGAGCGTCTTTGAATGCGGTGGCAATAATTGGCCAGCGGGCGTCGGAGAGTTCATTCAGACCACGCACGTAGGACCAGTCGCATTCACCCTGGCGGACCTTGTTTTGGTTCGAACCGTCCTGTGACGCAATCGCTCCCTGGCACCATGCCGATTTCTTGTTGAGAAAAATGGCTTTGCTGGTGGTGTACTTCGGCATCAGCGTTTGGAACGCTTCTCCGGTCGTAGCCACGCGGTTCGTAGGGTTCTCCGGGTCTGTGTAAACCGGAAAAATTCCATCATGGTCGCTGGCATACATTTTCAGCGCGAGGCCGATCTGTTTGGCGTTGCTCAGTGATGCGGTAAGAGCGCCCTTCTTTTGCGCGTTTGCGAAAACGGGCAATGCGAGGCCTGCGAGGATGGCGATAATCGAAATTACAACGAGCAATTCGATCAGCGTAAATGCGGAATGTTTTTTAATTTTCATAGATGTGGTTGGCGGAACGTTTGTTGGAGCCTCTAACTACGACGACGGCTCGTTTTTCGCAAAGGAAAAAATGTGAACTACGTGATAGAATTTCATTTATTCAGGGGCCTGTCTGGCTCGGGAGATGGCAGCCATCACTCCCATCGCCTTGTTCACGGTCTCTTGGTATTCGTATTCCGGCGTGCTGTCCGCGACGACACCGGCACCGGTTTGGACGTAGGCTTTTCCGTCCTTTAATACTGCGGTCCGAAGCGCGATGCACGAGTCGCTGTTGCCGTCGAATCCGAAGTATCCCACCGCACCGGCATAGACGTTTCGCTTCGAGCGATCGAGCTCGGCAATCACTTGCATGGCGCGCACTTTCGGCGATCCGCTCACGGTCCCGGCTGGGAATGTCGCCCGCATCACGTCGTAAGCGGAACGGTCCGGGCGGAGGCGGCCCTCGACGTTACTGACGATGTGCATGACGTGGCTGTAGCGTTCCACGATCATGAAATCATTCACTTTCACGCTCGCATACTCGCTCGCGCGCCCCACGTCGTTGCGGGCCAAATCGACGAGCATGAGATGCTCGGCGCGCTCTTTCGGGTCGGCGAGAAGGTCGGCTGCGTTGGCTGCGTCTTCCTCCGGTGTGGCCCCCCGGCGGCGTGTCCCGGCGATCGGGCGGATTTCGATTTTTCCGTTGACCGCCCGCACGTGGACCTCCGGCGAACTGCCCACCAGCGCAAAGCGGCCCGCGAATTTCATGCAGAACATATACGGCGACGGATTCACAAAGCGCAGCGCGCGATACAGCGTCACCGGGTCGCCCGTAAACTCCGTCTCGAACCGCTGGCTCACCACGATCTGAAACGCGTCGCCCGCGTGGATGTATTCGTGGCACTTCGCGATCATTTCGTAAAACTCCTCGCGCGTCGTGTTGCTCGTGCATTCCGCTGGAGCGGGTGCGGGCGTGATGGGGAATGGCGGGAGCTGATTTGGCTTCGCGAGCTTTTCCAAGATGCCCGAGATTCGCGCCTGGGCCGCAGCATACGCGCCGTCGGCATCGCCCTCGACAAAGGCGTTTGCCAAGATGCGCAACCGGCGCTTCAGGTGGTCGAAAATGAGGATCGTATCCGCGATAACAAACAGACTTTCAGGAAGACCAAGCTCGTCCTTCCTCGCAGGCCCGACGGTCGGCTCGAAAAAACGCACCATATCGTAGCTCAGATAGCCCACCGCGCCCCCTGCAAAGCGTGAGCGCAACTCCGCGGGCTCATCCGGAAGCGGCACGTATTTGTAGCGAGCCATCAGTGCCTCCACGTCTGCGAGCGGATCGCGGACCGTCTCAAATTCCCGTGTCACACCGTTCTCCGTGACCTTCACTGTCCGCCCGTGGCTCTCCAAAACAGTCCGCGCTCCGGCAATCAAAAACGAGAAGCGACCCGTTTGCTCAATCTTTTCCACGCTCTCAAAAAGAAACGTGTAGCCGCCATCATCGATCTTTGCAAAAGCGCCGACTGGAGTCTCCGCATCAGCGATGATCTCCGCGTAAACGGGAATTAAATTTCCCTTTTTTGCCAGCTCCGAAAACTCCGCCAGCGATGGTGTAAAATGTGTGTTCATAAAATGACCAATGACGTCATCCGTCATTCGTGATCAGAATGTAATGTCATCCCGCCCGTCATTCGTCATTCCATTTTTCCACCGCCGCCGCCTGCTCCGCCGTTAGATAATCAATCGCCCCGCCGTTAAAATACCACTCCACCCGCCGAACCACCTCGTCCGCAGAAATCATATCCAGGCACCTCGGCAAAAAGCGCAACTCGCCATCCCGCATCGCATCTCCCTTTCTCCCCGTCTCCAAGTCTCCCAGTCCCCACGCAGCGCCCGGCTTTCGCACGCCCGTCGCCAGCTCCACCACATCCACGCACAGACTCTCATCCTTCTTGTCCCCATCGCCCAGCGGCACCGTCCGCGATTTCCAGCACCCGCCATTATCGCAGCACCGCAGCGCACCGTTGGTGTGGATGTATTGATGATGCGGATACGCCTCCCACTGCGCCGGTTCGCGCCCGCCTGCAATCACCACGCACGGACGATTCCTTGGCATCCCGCGCGGATACGCCTCGCACGGTCCGCGCACCTCCACCGCCGCAGCCAGGTGCATCGCGAAAGTCACCGGACACACCACACCCTGCGCGTGATGCATCAGCCGGATGAGCTGCCGCAGGTCCGTCTTCCCCCGCAAATCCATCACTCCGCGCAACCCCGGATGATGATGCCCCTTCTCCCCCACCTGCACAAAAAGAATACGCCCCGCAAAATGATCCACCACCTTCTGCATCCGAGCCGGGTCCCACCACTTCGCCGTAAAATCGAACTTCCCGCCCGACACCACGATCCAAAACGGCACCGCCACCTTCGTGATTTCCTGCACCTGCGACATCCACGACTTCTCCTTCGCCGAAAGATGAATATCCCCCCGAAACTCCGACGGCTCAATCCGCACCCCCAGCCGCTCCCCGAGAGACTGATGAAACGCATGGATAAAATGCCACGGCCCCGTATTGCTCCGATGAATCAGCGGATACTCACACACAATCTCCTCCCATTTCCTCTCCTCCTTCTCGCTAGAACTCTCAACTCTCAACTCCCATCTCTCAACTAACGCATTATTCTCCCAAATCGCCCGCGCCGACGTAGCCACCGCCGTCCGAAACCTCCCCGGATACTGCGCGTGCAAATCCCGCACCGCCGCCGTCAGCATCAACACATCCCCCGGCGACTGACTATTCCGCAGCAACAAATCGCGCACCTTCATACCCGCCACCCATCCGCCCCCTCCCCAAACCCGCGCCGCTTCCCGTCGCTGATTCGGATACGCTCCATCACCTCCCGGTCCCTCCCAAAATCCCGCAACACCCCGCCTTGCTGCATGACGAGGTCGCCCAGCAAAATATCATCCTGCTTCTTCACCATCGCCCGGTCCGGGAAATCATGCTCCCG
>JAYUSJ010000164.1:0-5685 GCA_043755735.1 Verrucomicrobiaceae bacterium
CCCAACGCCCAGCAAGCCGAATACGCGCGGCAGTGCCTCATGGCGCGCCGCCTCGTGGAGCGCGGAGTGCGCTTCGTCGAGCTGTCCTGCTGCAATCAAGGCATCGGCGGCGGCAACTCCGGCAACCCGTGGGACCAGCACGGAGAGCTCCACAAAGGCCACGGCGCGATGGCGGAGCAAGTGGACGGCCCGATAGCCGGACTCATCTCCGATTTGAAACAGCGCGGGATGCTGGAAGACACGTTGATTGTCTTCACCGGCGAGTTCGGCCGCACCCCATTCTCGCAGGGCTCAAACGGCAGGGATCACAACCCGTTTGGTTTCAGCCTCTGGCTCGCAGGCGGCGGAATCAAAGGCGGCGTGACGTATGGCGACACCGACGAATTCGGCTACCGAGCCGTCCGCGATGTCTCCACCGTTTACGATCTCTGGGCGACCGTGCTGCACATGTTGGGAATCGACCACGAGCGCCTCACCTATCGCTGGAGCGGCCGCGACCTCCGGCTAACCGACGTCCACGGCAACGTGTGGAAAGACCTGATCGCTTAGTTTTCATGCGCCTTGCCGCTCTGCTGCTCGCTCCGCTGGTTGCAGCATCGCTCGCCCGACCGGCGCAAGCGGCCAGCCCTGCAGCGCAATGCAGAGGATCGCCGGTGGCTTGAATGGCATAAGACCAAGGGGCACATCGACAGCTTCGAGATCGTCGCCGACTGGATGTCGCTTTTCCGCGACTACGGCGGAAATGTGCGCGGAGCAATCATTGCAGATCCGCAGCTTTACCGTGGCGATCTGCTCGCGGTGAATGTCGCCGCGTGCGAAGACTGCATCGTCGCGAGCCCGGAGTTCGCCGCGAAACTCGGCCTGCGCGTGAAGCTCGACCTGCGCGGAAAATTCGCGACCTATGCCGAGGGACAGCGCTGGGTTTGGAAGCACTACAAGGATCGCCTCAGCCATCACCTCGCCGATTATTTTGTCCCGCGTCGAATGAAGGAAGGCACCTTCGCTTATCAGTATCAATGGCGCGCTCCGCTCGCATGGCCGTGTGGAGCAGTGGATGAGCGAAACGCGGGCGCGGATCGGTTCGAGGAAAAGCGTGCGGTCGCCGAGATGTTCGCCGAGATGTCGCCAAACTCACCCGTGCTCGGCTTTCCATACGGCGGCGAAGGCGTGGGCCTCGGCGAACCGCCCGGCGTGGAACTCGCGAGCCGATACGCGCGTCCCCTTGTATGCTCGGATTTTCTCGCGAACACTTCGGTGACGAGCGGCATCGCCATCGAGCACCTCGACCAACCCGCCGCGCCCGCGCCGCCGCCGTTGGAGCGCGACAAAATCTACGTCGCCCTCGCGTTGTCCGACGGCGACAACATCAACGCGTGGCAGGATTTTTTTCGCCGCTACTTCGAGCATCCTTCATTCGGGAAATTCCCGCTCGCATTCGGCATGGGTCCCGCCATCCGCGATCTGAACCCCGCCACGGCGCAGTGGTATTTCGAGCACGCGACGCCGCTCAATGAGTTCATCTCCGACGTGAGCGGCGCGGGCTATATTCAGCCGCCAAACTACGGTCTCGCATTTGCCGACCGCGACCCCGCGTGGACCGGCTTTCTCGACTGGACCGCACGGATGCTCCCTCCGCTCGGGATGCGCACCGTGCGCCCCGTGGAAGCCGACGACGCGCAACTCGCCCGCTACGCAAAAGCCCTTCCATTTTCCCACAGTCTCTTCTCCGACATGGGATGCTACGGCGGTCATCGCGGCATCGAAAACCTCACCTACAATCTACCCGGCGGAATGCCCGTCTTCCGCGCCGCCACAACATGGAAGAACTACGAAGGCGGCCCCATCGGCGAGATTCGCGCCCATGTCGGCACGAAGCGCCCGGCGTTCGTAAACGGCTTCATCCACTGCTGGACATTCAAGCCCGACGACATCGCCCGAATCGTAGCCGAAGCCGGCCCGGACATCGTCTTCGTAACCCCCGCGCAACTAGCCCAACTCTACCGGTCCGCGAACAAATGATGCGTGAACATTCGGGCCTTTGACCGCCGGTCCTAGCGACGCTGGGCGCGGCCTTTGATGAACGGCGTAAAGGAGCGGGTGACTATCTGTCCCCGCCGTTCGTGCGGCGCTGCTTTACTCAGCAAAGGCTTTCGTATCTGGATAGACGATCTCCGCAACTGGCCAAATGAGATGTGGGGCAAAAGCGTTTCCGTCACAGGCGTGGTAATCGGACGATACGACCTAACCGTATTCATCCCAAGTCGAAGAAACAGAGGAATTCAGGGGATTCCCATTCCGAAGGGCACTGACCTTCACAATGCTTCTCACCGGTACTTGCTGAAGGACACCACATGGAAATTGCAATGGCCGTACCAACACCAACCGGGCTTTTCCGCAGTGTCATCACGGGTGTCGCGTAAAAGGGCAGGAGGCAGAGAGTTCTCAGCCTCAAATCCTCTGTGCTTCTCCACGTTCTCTGAGGTTGAACTTCGGCGCGATTATCTGTCGCGCAACAGTGCCTTTTCGGGCTCGTGGTGCAAACGCCAGTCGCACGCAGCGGGTGGCTATCCAAGGATGGCGTCTGCTGTGCGGAGGCCAGAGACGATGGAGCCTTCGATCGATGCGCTGGTGAGGTGATCGCCGCAGGCAAAGACGCCGTCGATTTCGCGGAAGCAGGGCCCGAGCGGTCCGGGGATGGGTGGTTGCTCGGGCAGAGCGCGTTCGATCCGCTCGGTGCGGAGGTGCCGCCAGCCGTGCACTTCCGGACCGAACCAGAGTGCGAGCTCTGCGATGATCTGGGCTTCAAAATCGGGCCTCGCTGTGACGCCGAGCACCGAGATGGAAATGAGCGCGTGACCCGGCGGCGCGTAGTCTGGCGCGACGTCCGAGAGAACGCAGACGTTATTGACCAGCCCGCGGCCTGTGCCGTTGAGGGCGATGATTGCTTCGCGGAGCGGTGATTTTTTCGCTGCAAAATAAAGCCCGGTGACGGCGCGCCATGCGGGCTCGGGTGCCGCGAGGCCAGGGAGCAAGCGCGCGGCGGCGGTGGCATCCGTAGCAACGACGACGGTATCGCCAACGAGACATTCGCCAGTGGCCAGCGTGATCTTTCCCCGCTGAACATTCGTAACCCGCGTGCTTCGACGGATCGCGTCCGCAGGCAGACGTCCGGCTAGTTGGCGTGGAATTTCCTGCATTCCCAGCGCGGGCAGTGTGGCGCTCCCTCGGGAGAACATTTGGAACGTAAACTCAAACATCCGGCTCGATGTGCGGAGGTCTCTTTCGAGGAAGATGCCGCCGTAAAAGGAGCGGAAAAAGACGTCGATCATCCGGTGTGAAAAGCCCGCGCGGCGAAGGTAAGTTTCGGTCGTGAGGTCTTCGCGTCCGGCGATTTCCGTGAGGGTCGAGCGGCTGATTCTCCACTTCAGCAGGGCGACCCGGAGCTTGTCGATTAGCGAGCCGACTGGCGCGAGTGCGCTGGCGAGCAGGTGGCGTGGATCGCGGAAAACGTCCATCACCCGGTGCAGACGGCCGTCTAGGAAAACGAGGGCGCCAGCTTTGAACGGGCGCAGATCGAGCCCGTGGAGGTCGAGCAGTTTCCCAGCTTGGGGGTAGGCGTCGAGATAGACTTGAAACCCGCGATCCAGTCGGAAGCCATCGACGAGATCGGTCCGCACGCGCCCGCCCACGTCGTCGCTGGCTTCTACGATCAATGGCTGCGCTCCGGCTTCATGGAGGCGCACGCCGCAGGCGAGGCCGGCCAATCCGCCTCCGACGATGAGCACGCGCTTGTTAGCTGATGAGTTCAAGCGGTTTTGCAAAGATGCGGTTCGAGCGGGGCGGCAGAATCGGCTCGGCCCATGGTGAGAAAATGTGCGCGGAATCCGGCGCGTGTGAAGTGAGCGAAGATCATTCGGTTGAAAGAAACTAGTTCGTTTCAAACGCCTCGTCAGGCGGTTTTATCTTCCACCCGGTTAATATCTGACTCCGAGGCACGCCCTCGGCGCGTAGTGTTCCGCGATTTCGAAGGCATCTCTTGCTTCAAGGTCCGTTTAATTCAGTCTCTTACTAATGATACAACAACACGTCCTTATTCTCGGTGGCGGCTTTGCGGGCTTGGCGTGTGCAAAGGGGCTGACCAATGATCGTTTTCGGGTGACGCTCGTGGACCGTTGGAATCATCACTTGTTTCAACCTTTGCTCTATCAGGTGGCGACGGCGGGACTGACGATGGCCGAGGTGGCACAGCCGCTGCGGGCGATCCTTGCGTCTCAAAAAACCGTGACGACGCTCATGGATGATGTGACGCGGATCGATTTGAAGTCCAAGCAGGTGCATCTTAAGGAGCACGTGCTCGACTATGATTTTCTGGTCATCGGGCTCGGGGCAAAGACGGGCTACTTTGGCCACAACGAATGGGCGCAACATACGCTGGGCCTGAAAAGCCTGAAGGACGCAATGGACATCCGAAGGCAAGTGCTGCTGGCTTTTGAAAAAGCGGAATCATCATCAGACCCGGCGGAAACGAAACGACTTCTGACGATGGTCGTGGTGGGTGGCGGGCCGACGGGAGTAGAGATGGCAGGCTCGCTGGCTGAGTTGGCGAAAATAGTATTGAAGGACGACTTTCGCCGCATCGATCCATCGCTGGCAAAGGTGCATTTGATCGAGGCAGGACCGAAATTGCTGCCGATGTTTCCGGGAGGTTTGCCAGAGTACACACGTGAGCGACTCAAAAGCATGGGCGTGACCGTGCATCTCAACTCGCCGGTGAAGGAAGTGGGGGAAGGCTATGTGCAGATGGCAGAGGAACGCATCGAGTCGGACATCATCGTTTGGGCAGCCGGGGTGGAGGCCAGTGAGGTGACTCGCACTTTGATGGGAATTCCTTTGGACCGAACCGGGCGCATCGAGGTGCTGCCCGATTTAAGTTTGCCCGGGTATCCTCAAGTCTTCGCGGCAGGCGATCTGGTGGCCCTTACTGATCCGAAAGGTGTGAAGGTTCCGGGTGTGTCTCCGGCTGCGATTCAGATGGGTCAGTTCATCGCCAAACTGATCCCGAGTGAGGGCATGTCGTTACCGCGCTCGCCTTTTGTTTACTGGGACAAAGGCAGCATGGCGACCATCGGACGAAAAGCAGCGGTGGTAAGCTTCGCGGGCATGCAGGTGCGCGGATTTCTGGCGTGGTTGATGTGGTTGTTTGTGCACTTGGTTTTCCTGATGGGGATGAGAAATCGCGTCGTGGTTTTCCTGCACTGGGTATGGTCTTACTTCACATGGCAGCGGGGGGCGCGGATCATTCAGCCGTAGATTCGTTGGCACGAAACGGTTGAGAATTTCCACGCCGATGCATATCCGCCTGAACGAAACCGAAACCTTCCTCAAGAAGCACCAAGACACGGGCAAGGCCGCTCATAGCTGAACTCACTGAACTCAATGACATTCCTGACTTCCATCGCCCAACCCGCCCATCTCACCCTCGACGGCGCAACTGGCACCGAACTCAATCGCTGGGGAGTAGATACCGGGCTGCCGCTTTGGTCGGCCCGAGCATTGATCAATGAACGCGATGCAAGAATCCTGCAGAACATTCATGAGGATTATCTTCGCGCAGGCGCGGACATTATCAGCACGAATACATTCCGCACGCACCGCCGCGCGCTTGCGCCCAGTGGAAACGCGGAT
>JAYUSJ010000165.1:0-19171 GCA_043755735.1 Verrucomicrobiaceae bacterium
TCCATGTGGTGGGTCCTCATCCACGAGCAGTGGTGGCTGCACACCGGCGATCGCGCGTATCTCGACGCTCAGCGCCCGTATCTCACCGCGCTGTGCAAAAAGCTCGCGGCCCTCATCGGAGAAGACGGTCGCGAACACATCGACGGTATGCGCTTCCTCGACTGGCCGAGTTCGCCGAACAAGCAAGGCGTGACCGCGGGGCTGCAAGGACTGCTGGTGATGACGCTCGAATCCGGCGCGCGAATGCTCAACACGCTCGGAGAAAACGATACCGCGAAGGTCTGCGAAGCCGCTGCCGCCCAGGGAAAGAAAGTCGTCCCGGAAGTCAACGGCTCGAAGTCCGGCGCAGCACTGCTCGCACTCGCCGGAATGCTCGACTCCAAGACTAGCGCCGCGATGTTGAAGAAGGACGGCTCCGCTGGAGTGAGCACATTCTATGGATTCTACGTCCTGAACGCTCTCGGACAGGCCGGCGAAGTCGATGCCGCGCTCGACATCATTCGCACGTATTGGGGAGCAATGCTCGACTTTGGCGCGACGACATTCTGGGAGGACTTTGATCTGGCGTGGACTAAAGACGCATCGCGCATCGATGAACTCGTGCCCGCTGGAAAGAAGGACCTGCACGGAGATTTCGGCGCGTATTGCTACGAGGGGTTCCGCCACAGTTTCTGCCACGGCTGGGCGAGCGGCCCGACGGCATTTCTAAGCCAGACGGTGCTCGGCATTCGGCCCGTCGCACCGGGATGCGCAGTTGTTTCCATCGAGCCGAATCTCGGTTCACTCAAATGGGCGGAAGGCACCTACCCGACACCGCACGGCATCATCAAAGTCCGTCACGAACGTCAAGCCAACGGCTCGGTAAAGAGCACGGTGGAACTACCCGACGGCGTAAAGCGCGCGGGGAAATGATGAGAATGACGAATGACGAAACGCAGGCGTGTGGCGAAACCCAACGCGCCTGCGTTTCGTCATTCGTCATTTCCCCACCCTATTTCCCGATTTCGGCGGGTGGACGCCAGCGTTCCAGTGACTCTTCGTGCATGTGGCGGGACTTGCGCAGCTTTGCCAGCAGACCGTAGCGCGGGCCGAAAAAGAATGCACAAAGGAAGACGCTGAAGAGCACGATGACAATGGCTGCGCCACTTGGAATCCCCTCGAATCGATACGATAGCGTGAGCCCGGCTAATGCGCCGACACAGCCCAGTATCGCGCCGCCCCACATCATCACGGGAAATCGATCCGTGAGCAGATACATTGTCGCCGCAGGCCCGACGAGCAGCCCGAGCATGAGAATGACACCTACGGATTGCGCACTACTGATCATCGTCAGAACGCTCGCGATGACGATGACGATGTGCATCAGCCCAACTCGCACGCCCTGACTCCGCGCAACAGCGGGATCGAAAAGCGTGAGGAGCAGCGGGCGCTGGAGCAGGAGCAGTCCAGGAATGACAACGAGCGCGACTCCCCAAGCGATCCAAAGATCCGTATTTCCCATTCCGAGAATGTTGCCGAACAGGTAGTGCTTTAGATCCACCGGCGTGGGTGTGAATTGCAGTAACACCGCGCCTACGCTGAATGCGAATGTGTAAAGAATCGCGAGCGATGTGTCCTCTTTTAGACGCGAGCCTCGCGATAGCAGCATCGAGCCGATGGCCACAAAGAACGCCGCACTGATGCCGCCAATGAATAGGCTGCCCGCATTCAGCCCTGCGACCATGAGCCCGATTGCCAGCCCCGGCAACATGCTGTGCGACAGCGCGTCCGCCATGAGCGCCATCCGCCGCATGACGATGAACGCACCGAGAAAGCCGTTGGTGAATCCAATGATCAAACCGCCGAGCAGTGCGCGGCGCATGAAGTCATGCTGGAGCATTTCAGAAATCATACGCCGGAGAAAACATGGGTTTGGAAAGTGCGCTGAACATTCTCACCGGTGAACACATCGGCGGTTCGCCCAGCGCCAATGAGTTCGCCGTTCAGCAGCAAGACCTGGTCGAAAATCTCGCGCACGCTCGGCAAATCGTGGTGTGAAACGAGGAGCATCTTCCCCTGCTCCCGTAGCCTCTTCAGCGTGGCCTTGAGGTTGTCCTGATTGGGTTTATCCAGCCCGGTGAATGGCTCGTCGAGCAAGAGCACGTGGGCTTCCTGAGCCAGCGCGCGGGCCAGAAAGGTGCGCTGCTGCTGGCCGCCGCTGAGCGCACTGATTTGTCGGTTTTGCAGATCCTTGAGGTCCATGGCTTCGATGGCCATGTTCACCGCACGATCATCGTCACCGCCGTATTTCCGATACCATCCGAGCCGCAGGTAACGGCCCATTTCAACAAGCCCGCGCACAGTCGTGGGGAAGTCCCAGTCGATCTGTCCACGCTGCGGCAGATACGCGATATCCGGCGTCGCACCCACGACTTCGCGACCGTGAAAATGAATGGTGCCGCTCTCGCGATCGACAAGTCCGGCGAGAGTTTTGAGCAGCGTTGTCTTTCCCGCGCCATTCGGTCCGAGCAACGCGATGCACTGCCCGCAGCGGACTTCAAACGAGATATGGTGAAGTGCAGGCACCCGCGCGTAACTCACCGTGAGATCCGCAATTCGCAGGGCGTGGTCGTGTGGTTTGCTCATGGGAAATTCAGCACGTCTTCCGTTGGTCCGGTGCCCCAAAGCGAGCGCTCCAACTCGATATCCTGCGGATCGGTAAGTCTCACGCGCATCGCAGCGATCGGAGCACCGGCCGGCCATTCCACACGGAATGCGAGTTCCCCGCCCTGCGCCGGCCACGGCACGTCGAGCGACAATTCCTCTTCGGTGGACGGGTCGGCTTTCGCCCAGACCTCGCGTCCCAGATGGAGCACCGTCACCCGTTTCGGCAGAGCTGTAAATGAGAGCACGAGCTGCACTTTCTTCGCAACAGCGGCGACAGGCGCCACGACTTCGACCCTTGCGCGGTTCGATGTGACCTTTGCAAGCAATGGCGCAAACGCGAGCAACGCCACAAAAGCAATGATGGCCCGAATGACTGGTGAGCCACGCATTATTTGAGAGCATCCACGATGGTCGTGACGTTGTACTTAAACATTGCCTCAATCGTCGCCCCTTTTGCGCCGAGTCCATCGGACAGCAACTCGCCGCCAAATCTTGCACCGGTCTCCTTGGTGATTTCCTGGATGACTTTCGGGTTTGCCACATCTTCGGAAAAGACAGCCTTCACTCCCGCCTTCTTGATTGCAGTGATCATCTCGGAAACCGCCTTCGAGCCGGGCTGTGAATTCCGTGAGACGCCACTCACCGGCATCACAGTGAAGCCGAAGTCTTTTGCGAAATAGCCAAACGCATCGTGATTGGTGACCAGTTTCCTTTTATCCCGCGGCAACTCGGCGACTTTCGATTTCATCCACTGTTCCAGCGTATCGAGCTTCGTGAGATAGGCCGCCGCGGAAGCCGAGAATGCATCCTTGTCCGCCGGGCTCACGCGAATGAGCGCATCGCGAACGATTTTCGCGGCCTTTGCAATATTGCGGACGCTGTGCCACCAGTGCGGATCCTCCCCGTCGTGGCTATGATCGCCGTGCTGGACGGTGAGTTTCAACGAGGGCAGCGATGCTCCTACTTCCAGCAGATTCCCTTTCGCGCCCGAGGCTTCCTTGAGTCGGGAAAGATAGCCTTCCATGTGCTTCGCGGACAGCAGGACCAGGTCGGCTTCCGCCACTGCACGCATATCGCTCGGCTTTGGCTGGAAGTCATGAGGATCGACGCCGGGCTTCACGTGCGCAGTGATCTGGACGCGGTTGCCGCCGACTTGCTGTGCGATTTCCGTGAGGATTGTGGAAAACGATGAGACTTTGATTTTCTCCTGAGCGAACGCCGGGGCAAGCGCACCCAGCAATAGTGAAAGTGTTACCGATAGAAATGCTGCGCGTGTCATGCGCATACGACTACCTTGTTCAAAACTTAAATGCAATCCATTTGCGGCAGCGCTAGACGAGATGCGCTACTTCGGGCCCATCGCCGCATCCAGTCGCGGCATCTCTTCCTCGTCTGGATTCACGATTTCGAGTGCGGTATGTAAGGACACGGTGACCCGTGAAAATGGTTTTGGAATCCAGAGCGCGTCCCATCGCCTTCCGATTTTCCAATAGCTGCTGATCTGCACCTCCATCGGCACGATTCCGACTCCCGCGTGGCGCGCGAGATAGAGAATTCCGGGGGCAATGCTGTAATTCGGGCCACGCGGACCGTCGGGCGTGATTGCGATATCGCCGCCGCCGCCGAGATGTCGCGATATTTCCAGCAATGCCGCCGCTCCGCGCCGTGAACTGGATCCACGCACCGCCCCCATGCGAAATCGGCGCGCGATTGCCGCGAGCCAGCCGCCGTCTTTACTCGCGCTAGTGAGAACACTGAGCGGGATACGCTTGCGAAGATTCGCGTGATAGTCGGCGAGCAGCGCGCCGAGGATTCGGTTGTGCCAGATGCAAATGATCAACGGACGTTGTCTGCTGCTGCTGTAGAAGCCCGCCTCATCTTTTACCTCGAACCGCAGCGTCCGGGCGAGGGTCTTGAGCAGAACGCTTCCGAACGCGGCGGCGATATTTTGCAGTGGAGTGACGGTGGCTGTAGTTGGCTTGGGCACGCGTCGGACTGTGCAGATTGTGGGCCCGCTGGCCAATCCCATCTTGAGCGAACCGTTCCGCTTCTCTACATCGCTGTAAGATATGTCCACTCACCACTACATCGCCGTCGATCTCGGAGCGGAAAGCGGCCGCGTCATGCTTGCCACATTGGAAGCCGGGCGCGTCTCGCTCGAAGAAATCAACCGCTTTCCCAACGGGCCGATCCGGCTCGCCGGAACGCTGCGCTGGGATGTGCTGGCGCTGTGGGAGAACATCAAAGAGGGCCTGCGTATCGTGGCCCGGCGCGGGCTTCCGATTGCGAGCATCAGCGTGGATTCCTGGGGCGTGGACTATGTGCTGATGCGGAAGGATGAGCCGATGTTGCGCGCGCCGTTTTGCTATCGCGACGGGCGGACGGAAGCGACGTTTGAGCCGACCCGCGCGCGGCTTGGTGAGCGAATTTACGAGATCACGGGCGTGCAGTTTATCTCGATTAACACGCTGTATCATTTGCTGGCAGAGCTCGAAAATGATCCGGAACTCCTGCACAGTGCCGATGGTTTTCTGATGATCGGCGACTGGTTCCATTTCCTTCTTTCCGGACGCAAAGCGCAGGAGGAAAGCAACGCAAGCTGCACGCAGCTTTGGGACCCGAGGCGGCGGGAATGGAGCCGGGAACTCATTGAGGCGACCGGCCTGCCGATGTCCATCTTCCCCGATGTCGTACCGCCATGCACGCGCCTCGGCAAGCTGACTCCAGCACTTCAGCGCGAGACGGGACTCGGCGAAATCGAAGTCGTCGCAGGTTGCGTCCACGATACCGGTGCTGCGGTAGCCGCCGTGCCCGCACAAGGCGAAGGCTGGGCATATCTGAGTAGCGGGACGTGGTCGCTGATTGGGGTGGAACTCCCCTCACCGCTCATCTCGAAAACGGGGCAGGCGGCCAATTTCACCAATGAAACAGGCGTCGGCGGGACGAGCCGCTTTTTGCGCAATGCAAGCGGACTGTGGATTCTGCAAGAGTGCCGCAAAGCGTGGGCACGGGCCGGGCATCCTTACGATTACTATGCGCTCACCAGCATGGCTGCCGCAGCGGAGCCGTTCCGTTCGATCATTGATCCGAACGACCCTCTGTTTCTCCGGCCAAATGATATGCCCGCCGCAGTGGTCGAATACTGCCGTCGCACCGGGCAGCCCGAGCCTGGGAATGCCGGCCAGTTTGCGCGTTGTGCGCTGGAGAGCCTCGCTCTGCTCTATCGCGGAATGCTTGCGACATTGGAAAAGGTCATCGGACACTCCATTCACACGCTGCACATCGTCGGTGGCGGCAGCAAAAACGATCTCCTCAACCAAATGGCCGCCGATGCCACCGGGCGCGAGGTCATCGCCGGACCGGTCGAAGCGACGTCCATCGGCAACGTCCTGCTTCAAGCGCTCGCCCTCGGCCACTTGGGCTCGCACGCAGAGCTTCGACAGGTTGTGCGCGATTCCTTTCCCGTCCGGCATTTCACACCCGGCGATGAAAAGCCGTGGCTGGAGGCAGGGAAACGCCTTACGTCGTGATCCCCTTCACGACATTGCCGAACACCCCGGTGAGCCGCATATCGAGGCCCTGAATGCGGTAGTTCAGCCGTTCGTGATCGAAGCCGAGCAGGTGCAATATCGTCGCATGTAAATCGTGCACGTGAACTTTCCCGTTCACGACGCCGAAGCCGAGTTCGTCCGTCTCGCCGAAGATCCCCGGCTTCGCACCGCCGCCAGCCATCCACATCGTGAACGCATCGACGTGATGATCCCGCCCGAGCGTGGCGCGCGTTTCGCCCATCGGGGTCCGGCCAAATTCGCCGCCCCAAATCACCAGTGTATCCTCCAGCAAACCGCGCTGTTTCAAATCGAGCACCAACGCTGCGGAGGCCTGGTCCACCTGCCGGCAGACGGCCTCAAAATCGCTGTTCAAATTTTCATTCGGCCCGCCATGGCTGTCCCAATTCGTGTGATAGAGCTGCACAAAACGCACGCCGCGCTCGATGAGTCGCCGGGCGAGCAGACAATTCCGCGCGTAGCTCGGCTCGGCGGGGTTGCAACCGTATTGCGCCAGCGTAGTCTCGCTCTCGCCTGACAGATCCATCAGTTCCGGCGCGCTTGTCTGCATTTGGTAAGCCGTCTCGTAAGCGTTGAGACGGGTGAGGATCTCGGGATCACCCGTTTCGGCGAGGCGTTCTTTATTGAGTGCTGCCACGGAATCATAAAAGCGCCGCTCGCTCTCCCGCGTCATTCCTTCCGGGCTGCGCAGGTTCAAAATGGGATCGCCTTTTCCCCGCAGTGGAACGCCCTGAAACGACGATGGCAAAAATCCGCTGCTCCACAATTGCGCCCCCGCCCTTGGTCCTCGCGGGCCGCTTTGCAATACGACGAAACCCGGCAAATCCCGCGCAGGCGACCCGAGTCCGTAGGTCGCCCACGAGCCCATGCTCGGTCGTCCCGGACCTTGGAAACCCGTATTCATAAAGAGCTTTGCGGGGCCGTGATTAAACACATCCGTCGTCATCCCGCGCAGCCAGCACACTTCATCCGCGATCTTCTGGTGATGCGGAAAAAGCTCACTGAGCGACATCCCGCACTGACCGTAAGTCCCAAATTTCCGGGGCGATCCGAGCAGCGTTTCCGTGCCTTTGAGAAACGCGAACCGCTTTCCCGCCATGAGGCTCGCGGGTGGCTTCTGGCCGCTGAGTTTCACGAGCTCCGGTTTGTTCTCGAAAAGGTCGAGCTGCGACGGTCCGCCTGCCATGAAGAGGTAGATCACCCGTTTCGCCTTCGGCGCGAAGTGGGGGCCGCGCGGTGCCATTGGATTTGCGGGATCGATCTTCACCGCGCCATCCGCAGTGAGAAGCTGATTCAGCGCGAGCGCACCGATTCCCACGCCACATTTTTCGAAGAAATGGCGTCGGGTGATTTCGAGTAGTTTTGCGTTATTCGGGTTCATTCGCGGGTGATGAAGTTGTCGATGTTGAGCAGCACGCGGGCGGCGGAGAAGAAGGCGTCCGGAGCGTTCTCGGTGGCGACATAGGTGCGCAAAATACCAAGCTCTTTTTCCGACGGCGCACGCCCGAGAGTGAGCAGGAATCCGCGTTTGAGCCGTGAGTCCGTATCGCTGCCTTCCTTCTGCATGCGCTCGCCGAGAGCGCGGGCCATCTCGAGAAATGCGGGATCGTTTGCGAGAGTGAGCGACTGGAGCGGCGTATTGCTGCGAGGGCGCCGTGTGCAGGTCGTCTGGAAATTTGGCGCGTCAAACGTCGTATTTAGAGGATACGCAGCGCTGCGGTAAAACGTCGTATAAAGACCCCGTCGGAATCTTGCGGGGCCTTCACTGGTTTTCCACGACTTCGCATTCTGCGTAAACGAATACACGCCGTCGGGCTGCGGCGGGCGGACGCTTGGGCCGCCGATTTCAGGATTCAGGAGACCGCTCGCACACAAGGCTGCATCGCGGACAATCTCGCTCTCCACGCGCAAACGCTCCTGCCGGGCGAGGAGAACGTTTCGAGGATCACGCTCGGCGAGGTCTGGACGCGCGTGCGAAGATTGCCGGTAGGTCGCACTGGTGACGATGAGCCGGTGCATGGCTTTCACGCTCCAGCCGCGATTGATGAACTCGCCGGCCAGCCAGTCGAGCAATTCCGAGTGAGAGGGCACAGAACCTTGCGTGCCGAAATCGTCTTCCGTTTCCACGAGCCCTTTGCCGAAATACCGCATCCACACACGATTCATGGTCACGCGCGCGGTGAGCGGATTCTTTGGATCGACGAGCCACTTTGCGAGATCGAGCCGGTTTTTGAAATCTGTTTTCCCAGCCTCGTTCACTGCTGCGATGACGCCCGGCTGCAATAGGCCGCCCGCTTTATCCGGGCGGGTGAAGTCTCCACGTAGAAACAGGTAGTTCTCCCGCGGCCTGGGCAGGTCCCGCATGATCATCTGCTCCACGAGCAGAGCCTCCGGGTCGCTGTTGCCGATGCGCTTTTTCCGGGCTCTCGGCTCGGCTTTTTCGAAGGCATCCTTCACCAGTTTTCTTTGCGCATCGGTGCGTACTGCGTTGATGGCCCGAAGCGCATCGCCGAGCTTGCTCGAAGCGTTTTCGGGCTTTGCGAGTTGCGCTGCTTCCCATTCCTCCATGAGTCGCTCGACTTCCCCTCCGCTCACCGCATCGCCCGCAGGGCTCGCAGCCTTACCGGCGAGCTCGCCCGCAGCGACCAGAACCGTCGCGCCTTTGCTGTTTCGATCTTGGCCTTGATTAAAAAACGCGAGGAACTGGTAGTATTCGCGGTGGGTGATTGGATCGAATTTATGCGTGTGGCACTGTGCGCAACCTATTGTGAGCCCCAGCCAGACAAGGCCCGTCGTGTTGACCCGGTCCATCACCGCCTCGACCCGGAACTGCTCGGGATCGCTGCCGCCCTCGGCGTTAATAAGCGTGTTGCGATGGAATCCAGTCGCGACGAGTTGGGACTTGGTCGGATTCGGAAGCAAATCGCCCGCGAGTTGCTCGATGGTGAATTGATCGAACGGCATGTCGTCGTTCACGGCGCGAATTACCCAATCTCGATACGGCCAAACGGCGCGAAACCCATCGACTGCGTATCCATCACTGTCCGCATAGCGTGCCTGATCCAGCCAGTGCCGGCCCCATCGCTCGCCGTAATGCGGTGATGCAAGCAGCTTGTCTGCAAGCTTGGCGACATCGGGGTTTTTTACAAACGCGTCCACTTCCTCGGGGGTCGGGAGCAGTCCCGTGAGATCGAGAAAAAGCCGCCTGCACAATGTCGCAGCATCCGCTTCGGGGGAGGGTTTCACGCCCTCTGCGGCGAGTCGCTTCAAAACAAATGCGTCGATGGGATTTGCCGATCCGGTGGCGGGTCCAGCTTTTGGGATCGGAAGAAAGGCCCAGTGTCCTTCGTATTCCGCGCCTTGCTCGATCCATCGTTTGAGCAGTGCGACGTCACGCGCGGGAAGCTTCGGTTTTTTGGACTTCGGCGGCGGCATGATTTCATCGCGGTCGTCGCTGATGATCCGCTTCACGAGTTCGCTGGCGTCGGGCGTTCCCGGAACCACTGCGGAGTAGCCGCCGAGGTCCGCGAGCGCGCCCTCGCGCTTGTCGAGTCGAAGGTCCGCGTCCCGATGTTTATCATCCGGTCCGTGACAGGCAAAACACTGGTTCGACAGAATCGGGCGGATGTGCTCGTTGAATCGAACGCGCTCCGGCAACGAGTCCGCTCCCGAGGCGACGACCGATGTGGCTAGAATGGCTATACTAAAAAATTTCGGCATGAATCTTACGATACAATCCCCGAAGAACGCCATTTATGGTAGAGGAATCAAGCGCGCAGGAGTAATGCTCCTTCACAAACGGCATATTTGCTCGTTTCCCCCTATGATGGCTTTCGGTGCCCGGTTGTCAGGGCCATGCTTTCCAATGCTCGTTTGGCGCTTCTATTTCTCGCAACTTCAGTCTTTGCCGCTCCGCCCATCGCGGATTTTACCGGGGGCCGCGATGCGCAAGGCTGGGGCGGCGCGCACGACATTGCGAACGTGGAGCCTTCGGCCGAGGGGCTGAAAATCAAGGGTTCCGGCGGCGATCCGTTCCTCATCGGTCCCCGCGGAGATTATACTTCCGCGGAGCCGCTGCTATTTACTGCGACTATTCGAAGCGAGACTGCGGGATGGGCTCAAGTGTTTGCGTCGCAGACGACGGACAGGGAGGATCGCTCTGCGCATTTTCGCCTGGAGGCGGGCTGGAATGAAGTTTCCGTCGTATTGCCTCCGATGGGCAAGGACTGGCGGTTGCGTTTCGACCCGGTGGGCGATTGCACGGTGGCGCGAATGGGCGTGCTGGGAAGCGGCACGATTGGCGTGGCCACGGTGAGCGTCGATGCCGCACAACTGAAGCTCTCGCTGAAAGGTGTGAGTGGCGCGGTGGAAGTCGTGGAGCTCGCAGCGCACGAGACGCTCACGGCTGCAGCGAAGGGTCCGGTGATTTGGCGGGGTGCGGCGCAGTCCGAGATCGTGCTGCCGCGAATCGATGGAACGCATGACCGCTCGGCGAGCGGCTTTGTGGCGATAGTCCCCCACCCCGCGCTCGGGCGGATTCCGGCGGGCGGCATTCGCTTTGCCAGCCAGATTGCGGGCGCAAAGGACGCGCGGGCTTTTCCCAATCCCGGCAGCAAGAAAGGCCTGCAAGTGCAGATGGTCGAGGATGCAATTGCGATCGGCGTGCGCCACGCAGGTGTGAATCTTTCGCTCGGCGCGTTGATTGACTTGGACAAAAAACCGGGCAATCCGACATGGCAGCTCGACGGCGAGACCTACGCATTTCGCAAGAGCTACCTCGACAGCCTGAATGTGAAACGGATGAGCGATGAAGGCATCGCCGTCTATCTCATCGTCCTAGCGTACCAGACGGGGCGCCCCGAAATGAACGCCGCGATTCTCCATCCGGCACGGGATGAGAAACTCGTGAACGGAATCGCCGCATTCGACACCGTGACTCCTCGCGGAGAGCGGCTGTGGAAGGCAACGATGGAGTTTCTCGCCGACTGGTTTTCACGCGAGAGCAACGAGCATGGGCGCGTGGCCGGCTACATCATCGGCAACGAAGTAAACGTCCACTGGCAATGGCACAATGTTGGCCGGATGCCGCGCAACGCAGCAGTCGCGGATTACGTAAGGCAGACGCGACTCGCAAATTCCGCCGTTCGCAAATCGAGCACCACGGCTCGCGTGTATATGTCGCTCACACATTTCTGGACACTCGACCCGGACGCCGACCATTGGCGCTCAATGCCCGGCAAATACTATATCGAAGAGTTCGCGCGACAGGCACGGGCGGGCGGGGATTTTGACTGGCACCTCGCGCATCATCCGTATCCCGAAAACCTCGGCGACGCACGCACCTGGCGAGACAAAACCGCGCCGCAATCGCCGGACGCAGGCCGCATCACTTTCAAAAACCTGGAGCAGCTCGACAAATTCTTCGCGCGCCCCGAACTCCTTTATCGCGGAGCGCGTCGGAGCATCATCCTGAGCGAGCAGGGATTTCACTCCAAGGACAACGAAGCCGGCGACCGCGACCAGGCTGCGGGTTACTGCTACGCGTGGGAAAAAATCGCCCGCATCCCGAGCATCGAAGCATTCATTTTGCACCGTCACGTGGACCATCAATACGAAGGCGGACTGAACCTCGGCCTGTGGCGGCGCAAGAAGGACAGCATCGCGACCGCAGACACGCCGCGCCCGATGTACGAATGCTTCAAAGCCGCCGGAACTCCAGCGCAGGAAGCCGCATTTCGCTTCGCGCTGCCGGTGATCGGCATTGGAAACTGGGATGAGCTGCTGGCGAAGTGATGCGAAATTTCCGCCAATTCGCTTGTGATTCCCCCGTCGGAATCGCAAGTCTCTCCGACACTTTATGAAGACTCTCTATCTCGATTGCATATCCGGAATCAGCGGCGACATGACCGTGGGTGCTTTGATTGACCTCGGCGTAAAACCCAGCGCGCTCGAATGGGAAATCGAAAAGCTCAATCTCGGTCACTTTCACATGCACTACGACCGCGCCAAGCGGAAGGACATCGAGGGGGTGAAGTTCGACATCCACGGAGGTGCGACCCACGGTGAAGGCTGCGGCGACAAAGAGCACGATCACGGCCACAGCCATGAACACGATCATGAGCACGGCGAGGGCTGCTGCGGGCACGATCATAAACACGAAGAACACGCCCATTCGCACGAGCACGCCCACGAAGGAGAGCACAAGCACGAACACGGCGAAGCGTGCGACCACGAACACGAGCACAAGGCAGAACATGCGCACGAGCACACTCATGCCGACGGCCACTCGCATTCCCATGAGCATGATCACGAACACGAACATGGCCACGGTCACAGCCATGATCACGACCACGAGCACGGTCGCACGCACAAGGAAATCAAAGCGCTCATCACCGCGAGCGACCTCTCGGATGGCGTAAAGAAGCGCTCGCTCGCCATCTTTCACCGCATCGCCGTCGCCGAGGGAAAGATCCACGGCATGAGCGCGGAGGACGTCCACTTTCACGAAGTCGGCGCGCTCGACAGCATCGCGGACATCGTCCTCACATGCGTCGGCATCGAGGCACTTGGCGTGGAACGCGTCGTTTGCAGCGCGCTCAATGACGGACATGGAACGGTCGAATGCGCCCACGGCACATTCCCCGTCCCTGCTCCGGCCACGCTGGAAATTCTGAAAGGCATCGCCATCGGTCAAATCGACGAACCGCACGAACTCATCACGCCGACCGGCGCAGCGATCGTCGCGGAGTTTGCAGAAAGCTTCGGTCTGATGCCCACGATGACCGTCGAGAAAATCGGCTACGGACTCGGCACACGCGAACTCGCAAAGCGCCCGAACGTCCTTCGCGCCGTCCTCGGCACCACCGCATAATTCGCCCGCATGGCCGCGTATCCCACCGATACTGTGGCGAGGCTGGAGACCAACCTCGACGACTGCACTGCCGAACTGCTCGGCGCAGCGATGACGCGCCTTTTCGCCGCAGGCGCGCTCGACGTCTGGCACACCGCCATCCAGATGAAAAAGAGCCGCCCCGGCGTGATGCTCTCGGTCCTGTGCGATGAAAGCGCCATCGAATCCATGGCCGACATCATTTTCGCCGAGACCACCGCCTTCGGCCTGCGCGTGGACAAAGTGATGCGCCTAAAGCTCGACCGCGAGTTCCAAAAAGTCGCGACCGAGTATGGCGAAGTGACCATCAAGCTAGGCCTCCGCGACAGCCAGGTCGTCCAACGTTCACCTGAATACGAAAGCTGCCGCGCAATCGCCGAAGCCGCGGGAGTCCCGGTGCGCACCGTGTTTGCGGCGGCATTGGCTGCGAGCGAACAGGTCCCGTCGTGACGCAGTCCGGCCTCAATTCAATGCACGCGAATCCCGCCGAAGAATTCGGGAAACGTAGTTAGTGAGCGAGGACGAGCGCCATGCCCGCATCGCGTCGAAGCGGAAAGTTGCAGACGCTCGAAAGTCAGATCTCCGCAATTTCTGCGCGAATCTCCTCTTTGGTACGGCCGAGTGCTTTTTGCAGCCGCCCCACGAGTTCGTCGTCCTTGCCTTCGACGAAAAGGAGGTCGTCGTCGCTGAGTTGAGCGTACTTCTGCTTCAGTTTGCCTTTTGCCTCATTCCAAGTTCCTTTGATTTCGAGTTTTGTCATAGCACATTTTACTTCGCGAGCGCGGCGCGGATGGATGTATCGCGCAAGTGAATCGAATCGTTTCCCGGGATGCTTGGGCTGCTTCAGCGCGACATTTTTCGAAGGAGCGTCGGGATAGCGCGCCGAATGCAACCGTCCTGCGGGCGGCGTCCGATATCCAAGTCATGAAGACTACCCAAATATGGAAAACTGACTTTCAAGCGCCGCACTTTCCCACACTCGACAAGGATATCAGCGTGGATGTGCTCATCGTCGGCGGCGGCATCACCGGCGTGACAGCGGCGCTGATGCTCAAGCGCGGCGGGCGCTCCGTGGCTCTCATTGAGCGAGGCAGGATCGGCGGCGGCGAAACCGGGCACACCACTGCGCACGTCACCTACGCAACTGACAAGCGGTTCAGCGAATTGGTCGGGACCTTCGGGAAAGATCATGCAGAGGCTGCCTGGGATGCGGGCCGCCTCGGGATGGAACAAATCGCGGCCTTCGTTGCATCGGAGCGCATCGATTGCGAGTTCCGGCGCGTTCCGGGCTATCTCGTCGCGGCGGGCAACGGGGACGTCATTGCGGAGGCGAAAGAACTCGACGACGAATCGGCGCTCGTGGAAGGACTCG
The DNA here is from genome assembly GCA_043755735.1 of Verrucomicrobiaceae bacterium. Classification (GTDB taxonomy): domain Bacteria; phylum Verrucomicrobiota; class Verrucomicrobiia; order Chthoniobacterales; family Chthoniobacteraceae; genus SXWH01. The sequence continues at coordinate 14,477 of JAYUSJ010000165.1, forward strand.
GATTCGATTCCACCTACGTGCAATCCGCGCCTTTGCTGAATCGGCCGGGGATCCGATTCGCGAATCAACTCAAGATTCACCCACTGAAATACATCCATGGACTTGCCCGGAAAATTCCGGGGGACGACTGTTACGTTTTCGAGAATACCGAATCCGGTGAGTTCTCCGCCGATGGCTGGCAGGTCATTGCCAATGGCTGCCGCATTCGCTTTGAGCACGTCATTTTCGCCACGCACGTCCCGCTTCAGGGCCGCACGGGGACGATTAGCGCTGCGCTTCTTCAAACGAAACTCGCCGCGTATTCCACTTACGCGACCGGCGCAAAGATTCCCGAAGGTCACACTCCGGAGGCGCTGTTTTGGGATACGGGAAATCCTTATCTCTACGTTCGCGTGGATCGTCGCGACGGCAGCGATTATGCCATCGTCGGCGGCGCGGATCACAAGACCGGCCAGGAGCCCGACACGGAGAAGCCTTTCCACGATCTCGAGCGGACAATGCGCACCCTTTGGCCCGATGCGGATATAGACCACCGGTGGTCCGGCCAGGTGATCGAAAGCGTGGACGGCCTGCCGTTCATCGGGGAGACTGCCGAGAGACAATTTGTGGCAACCGGCTTCGGCGGCAATGGGATGACGTATGGCACGCTCGCCGCGATCATGGCCCGCGACTGGGTCCTCGGCGTGCGCAATCCGTGGGCGGACCTTTTCAGTGTAAACCGCAAGGAACTTTCATCGCTGTGGAACTACCTGAAGGAGAACAAGGATTACCCATATTACATTGCAACGAGTCAGATCGCGGCAACCGCAGGCGACAACCTTGATCTCGTGGGATGTGGCGAGGGAAGGATTCTGCGCATCGATGGAGCCAAGGTTGCGGTGTATCGCGACGACCACGGAACCCTCACCACACTCTGCCCGGTGTGCCCGCACCTCGGCTGCATTGTAGCATGGAACGGCGCGGAGAAGACGTGGGACTGCCCGTGTCATGGCTCGCGGTTCACGTCGAAAGGCGACGTCATCGCGGGGCCTGCGGAGAAGCCACTGGCGAACCAGGAGGTTTCCCCGCCTGCCGGGAATCCTGCCATTATCGAAGTGGACGACGCGCCAATCGCGCCCGTTTGTCCGGCCTAACGAACAGCCAACAGTAAAGGTTCGCACGATTGACACCCGATGAGTTTCCAAAGTTTCACCGCAAAGCGAGCGTTGAAGTTGCTGAAAGCAACCTTCGACGATTGGCTCGAGGACAACGCGCAACGCCTCAGCGCAGCGCTGGCATACTACTCGATTTTTTCCATCGCCCCGCTGCTGGTCATCGCGATCAGCGTAGCCGGTCTTGTTCTCGGCGAGGATGCAGTACGGGGGCAACTCGCTGCGCAACTCAAGGCCTATGTCGGTCCGCAGGCGGCGGCGGGAGTTCAGTCCATGGTCCAAAGCGCCTCCAAACCGTCGGAAGGCTGGATTGGAACAATTGTCGGATTTGCGACTCTGCTGCTCGGAGCGGCGGGCGTTTTCGGGCAGTTGCAGGATGCGCTGAACACGATATGGGAGGTAAAGCGAGTAAATCGCGGCGGATGGAAAGGCTATGTGCGTGCGCGTTTGTTGAACTTCGGCATGGTCCTCGTCATCGGATTTCTGCTGCTCACTTCGCTCCTGCTCACGACGGCCCTCGCGGCTTTGAACGGCTATTTCGAAAGCATCATGGGAATCCCGCCATTCATCGGCGGCCTGCTCGCGTTTGGCGTGTCTTTCTGTGTAGTCACCACGCTGTTTGCGTTCATCTTCAAAGTTCTGCCCGACGCACAAATTGAGTGGCGTCACGTATGGATCGGAGCGGTCGTCACGGCGTTGCTTTTCGAACTCGGAAAGTTCGGCCTCAGCTTCTACCTCGGGCGCGAAAGTACCGCCTCAAGCTTCGGCGCGGCCGGTTCCGTTGTGATCATTCTGCTCTGGGTTTTCTACGCCTCGTGCATCCTTCTTTTCGGCGCGGAGTTCACCCAGGTTTGTGCCCGTGAATTCGGTCAAGCGATCCTTCCATCCGCAAATGCCGTGGCCATCACGGCGGAAGGCCGGGCGCAAGAGGGATTAGTGCCCGCCGCCGAGATCACGGATGAGAAGCCGATTGCTGCTCCGATACGGAAAATCGAAGTCCCCGCGCCTCCCGAAGGACGGGCTCCGATTCGCCCACTGCTGGCCGTGACCGCGGTGAGTTTCGTCGTCGGATTAGTGGCCCGACGCAAGTTCGGGAAAGAGTAGCGCTACCTGCACAGCGGCATTACCGCTGCGAGTTATGCGAGGCCAGACGCCTTTCAATCGCCTTGCTGATAAAGCCGACAACCGCCGGTTGGGCGATCGTGAATGCAAATTTCAGAGCGGATAGCACCAATCCTAGCTTGCCCGATTTTTGGACAGGGAAATTCCAGCCCACAGGGACTTCCGCGGCGACCTTGCGGCGCGGAATCAGAATTCTCGAAAGCAAAAGCCCAAGAACTGCTGCGGCCCCAGACCAGATGGCCGGATTCCGCGCGTAATTGGACTTCAGCCGAGCGCCGAAATCGACGTCTTCGGAGACCGCCACGACGAAGCTCTTCACTTCGGCGCGAGCGTTACGGAGCTCACTACTTAGCGATTCTTTGCGAGATTGTTCAGCCATTGTTTGTCCTTTTCAAATTCTTCCAGCGTGTTCGCAAATGCCCCGGTGCGCATTCGGCGGGCACCAAGAGTCATGAGAGCCGCAGCCCCTCCGATATGCAGCAACGCTGCGCCAGCCATCACGAAAATCCACGCATGTTTCCCGTCGAAAGCCGCTGCGATGGCGAACACCGCAGTCGTTACGAAGAACACGTATCCGAGCACCGCGATGAACAATCCAGCGACCATGAGCGCGACTGCAGCCCCATAGTGCGCCCCCGCCTCCTTCGCCTCCAGTCCAGCCAAAGCAAGGCGCGCGGATAAATAGCGGAACGAGCTGCTGAGCAATCCAGCAAGGTGCGAAAGCAGGCCGGATTGAGAGTCAATCGGTGGAGCGGATTTCATGATGAACGTATTGAGGGCCCCGCCAAAAGGAAGCCGTGCCGACAGTTCCGTAACACGGTATCGGCAGGCTTCCCAATGGTCGGAAGCGACCCTTTTCTAGTTTGCTCGACGCAGGCTACCGAAAGATATCCCGTACACGTCCGCCAGCGCCACGAACGGCCTCCATGGCGGCTTCCATCGAAGTCGGTTCGGTCGCCCGGTTGTGCAGTATGCGCGCCACCACGCCGATGACGATGCCGGTGCCGATAGCAGCGAGCAGGGTTTCGGTCGGGTGAGTGCGAACGACGTCGTCGAGTTTCGAAGCAGAGCAGTTATTTTTGTTCATAATTATGGTTTATTTGTTTTGGTTTGTTCAGATTCTTCACCGCGAAGGGCGGTCGGGCGACAGTAGTCAAAAAGCTTCACCAGCCCGAAAACGAGCAGGAGCGGACGTATGAGGGCGAATCCCAGGTCGATTAGCATTCCGACGATTTTTCCGAGAGGCAGAAACGTCAATAGAAAGCCGGTGCCGGCGGCTGTCACTGCGGCTTTCGTTGGTTGGTCTGTGATATATTGGTCGGGCCATGGGAGAGTTCCCTTTTTTTCGTTCTCACCGGACGTGGATGATTTTTTATTGCTCATGCAAACGAATCGTTTGAGCGGCGACTCTTGCGCGTATCGAAGCAAAACATTCTCGCTTTCGCCGCCGCAATAAGCGACCCGCATCTGCCACGCCAGCTCACCGAACTGACGCCGCACTTCCGCCTGGTTGAATGATCGAACAACCATGCCGGGAAAAACCCCACACGCGCGAGCAGCCATCCCAAAATAATGTACAAACCCAGACATCCAGGCGGGCTGCCGTCCGCGATAAACTTCTTGTATGAACAAATTCACATTCGACGGTTCCTGGAACGAAATCAAAGGCAAGCTTCGCCAGAAGTATGCCCAACTCACGGACAATGATCTTCAATTTGCAGAAGGCAAAGGTGAAGAATTCCTTGGACGTCTTCAATCGCGTCTCGGCGTTGGTGCAGACCAAATGCATAGCACGCTGAACGACCTCAAGGCTGAAGTCGACAAGTCCGCAGGCACGGTGCAGGGCAAATACGAAGCGGCTAAAGCGAAGGTTTCGGAAGTTGCCCATGACGTATCCGCCAAAGTCTCGGAGGTCGCCAGCGACCTCAAGAGCGGCGCAGCCGAGCAGGCCGAGCACCTCAAACACAAGGCCGCAGAGGTCTATGACGATGCACGTGAAAAAGTCCGCACGTGGGAAAAAGAAGGAGCGGAGTATGTTCGCGAACAGCCCCGCACCGTTGTCCTGACGGCGCTTCTCGCGGGATTCGTGATCGGGTTCCTCGCGCGACGCTAATCCACTCCAACTTCGCTAAACTACAAACGGCGGACGATCCAATCGTCCGCCGTTTGTGCGTTTTTGCGAACGGCGAGCGGCCGAGAAAAACCCTATCGAACCCGTCAATGATCGCGCTCTCCACGTCGTCTCAACGCAATCGCCGAGGCTTCGGGAGACCCGTCCGACCGCATCCGCCGCTCTTTTACCGGCCTCATAAGCACGTGAAGCTTGCCCGCCGCGCGCGGACATGGTTTCACAATGGCCTACTATGGAAAAAGTCATCATTCTCGGGACTGGCTGCGCCGGTCTTACCGCCGCAATCTACGC
>JAYUSJ010000166.1:0-19165 GCA_043755735.1 Verrucomicrobiaceae bacterium
CGACTTGTCTTTCCGCGAGTTCATCGGCGTCGCGAAGTAGCGATCCATACGAATCCAGTGGAGTTCGCGGCCTTCGATGACCTGCTCTTTGCCGACAACGGGAATGTTGTTCTCGCTTTGACAGGCAATCATGCAAGCGGAGCAGCCGGTGCAGACCGAAAGGTCCACAGCCATCGCCCACTGATGATTTTTGTCGTTCAGCGGCGGGTGCGGATATGCACTTTGGGACTCTGGATAACCCTGCCCATCGACCTTCTCGGCGTGCGAGTCCATCGCGTTGACCTTGTGGAGCCAATCCTTGTCGCGAGCGTTGAATTTCGGGTCGATGCTCTCGCGGTAAACGTCCGGTCCGCGGCCTTCGAGCGCACCGTGTTCCTGCGTGACCGCCAATTTGTAAACCGTGCGGCTTGTTTTCTTAACGCTCGCCGCAGCGATGTAATGATTCGCAACCGTGCGGAGCGTGTAGGCGTTGAAGCCGACCGCTCCCTTGTTCGAAAACCATCCGCCGTGGGACATGTAGTTTCCGCGCCGACCGCCGACGCGACCTTCGCTTCCGCGGCCATATCCGAGAGCAATCGTGATGCTTCCGTCTGCCGTGCCCGGAATGATGACGGCCGGGATTTCCAGAACGACGCCATTGGCTTCGATGGACAGGAAAGTGCCGTTGTCGAAATTGAGCCGTCCGTCACCCAACTTTGCGAGGAGTCCGAGTTTTTCGGCAGTCGCAGGGCTGATGATAGCTGCGTTGTCCCAAGTGATCTTGGTGATTGGATCCGGGAGCTCCTGAATCCAGGCGTTGTTGGCAAAACGTCCGTCGTCCACCTTCGCGCACGGCGCAAAAACGACTTCAAACTCGGCATCCGAAACTTTGTATCCCTCGGCCAGCTTCTGCGCGCCGTCGGCATTGAATGCGAGCGGCTCCTTCGCAGAAGGGTTCGGCAGGAATCCGTCGTGCAGGAACTTCGCCCACGAGACCGCATCGATACCGCGTGCGACACCGTTGAATGTCTCCTGAACCAGCTCCAGTCCATCCGCCTTCTTGCCGGTCGCGATGAAGTTGAGGAGCTGAATCTCTGACCATCCACCGAAGAGCGGCAGGATCATCGGCTGCTGTGAAAGGTAGCTTCCATCGGAAGCCGTTCCATCGCCCCACGCTTCGAGGTAATGCGCGGCAGGGACGTGCCATTTCACAAAGTTACGCTTTACGACTTCGCCGCCCTTGTCTTCCTCGATCGAGTAGGTCGTCTCGTCTTCGTAATATCCGTGACGGACCACTTCCGTTCCTGCGAGCAACTCGCCAAACTTCAAATCCGCAGGAGCGTTGTAAGCTGGGTTGCCGCCTAAAATGAACAGCGTCTTGATCGCGCTCGGACCGTGTGACGGGACCGCCAGAAGCTCTTGGTGCTTTGCTTTCCGGACTGCGTTTTCTTCTACGAGCTTATCAACGCGAGCCTTCTTCTGCTCCGCCGTCTCCAAGCCCAGCTTCACCGCCAAATCCTTGATCGTCGCGCCGCCGCCGTGGCCGTGCGTCTTGCGTCCGATGACTGTTTCGCCGAGCGCGCCGAGCGCTGCATTGATAGCGTGACCGAGCGCCTGCACCGCTGCCGGCTGGCGATATCCAACGAGCACGAGCGCCTTGCCCTTTTGCGCGACCAAATCCTTCGCTGCTTCCGCCACCCATCCGGCCGATTGCTCGGAGAGTGTCGATGCTGCGAACTTGCCAACGACAGCGCTCAGAGCCGCATCATTCGTGGCCGCAGCAATTGCTTTCGCAAAAGCAACCGCCACCGCACCGACCTTGCCGGCCTGCGAGCGCAGACGATGGTCCGCCATTCCGCCGGTCGTCGTGTAACGATTCTCGACGACATAAAGCCGGTTCATCTTCTGCTCGGGCTTGCGACGCGCGGAGAAAGCACGAATGCCTTCCAAGCGTCCTTCGTCAAATCCGAGGAAATCGCAATCGAGCGACAAAATCACGTCCGCCTTGTCGATTTTCGACACGGAACGGAACCCGTCACCGAATACCGCATTGTTCGCGGTTGAAGCCTCCGACCCGCCCAACGGCTCGTAAGTCACCCACATCGCCTTCGGCAGCTTTGCGGCGACCGCTTTCTGAAGACGCCCGTAAGTTGGCGAAGTGAAATGCTCGCTCAGGAACGCAATCCCCTCTCCGTCTCCCGCCTTCGCGATGACATCGGCCAGCCATTTCGTGAATTCCGCCTCGCTCGACTCCTTGCCGGCGTGCTGGAAAATGCGCGAACGATCCGGATCGTAGAGATCCAGCAGCGAAGCCTGAGTCTGGGTATCCGTCGCGCCCTTGCTCGTGGCGTGACCGGGATTTCCATCGACCTTCGTCGGACGGCCATCATGCGTCGTCGCCACCAACGGAATTGCACCGCGACGATGAGGGCGCGAGGTAGCGTAAAAAATCGGCTTTCCAGGGACGCTCCACTCGGAACTCTGCGCGAAAGGCACCAGCGTCTTCTCCTCGCGGCGGCATGCGCTCAGCGACAGTCCGGCCAGCGCGGCACTTGCCGCCATATACTTCATGAAGCCACGGCGGCCCACTTCGGAATTCAGCTCATGCGAGCCCGGCTGGAACTCACGTGCCTGCCATTCCTTGAATTCGGGCGTCTGGGCCAGTTGCCCAAAGCTGCGCCAATACTGCGGCCCATTGGCTTCTTCCTGCGGATGTTCGAAAACTCTTTTACTCATTTGTCAGGGTCGGTTAGCGGTGGCAGCCAGCGCAATTGCTGTCTGGCGGATGCACCCCGCGCAGATCTCTGAAGTGTGTTCCCATGATGTTCTGGGCGTTTGCAGGCGTCAGTTTTGCGCCCGCCTTTAGCTTCAAATCCGCCGGCTTCTTGCCGAGCAATGCTGCGAGTTCCGTCGCATCCGTCGGGGCCTTCCAGTCAAGCTCCGTGACCTTGTCGAGCGGCCGCAGCTCGCCCTCGGGTTTGCGATGGCAATCAACACAGAATTCCATCGTCAGCGACTTCGCCTGATAGACGACGTCCATTTGGTCAACGCGACCGTGGCAAGTCACACACGAAACACCGCGGTTGATGTGCACCGAGTGGTTGAAATAAGCGTAGTCCGGCGTCTTGTGAATCTGCACCCACGGCACACCTTGGCCGCTCGCCCAAGCCTGACGCAGCGGTTCGAGTTTCGGATTATCCTTCTGCACCTGCGAGTGGCAGCTCATGCACACTTGCGAGGTCGGCAAATTCGAATGCGCCGCAGTCTCCACGAAGCTGTGGCAGACCCGGCAGTCAATTCCGAGCTGGCCTGAGTGAATCTTGTGGGAGAAAGGAATCGGCTGGGCGGGTTGATAGCCGATTTTCGTATATTTCGGCGTGAAATAATACCACACGGCTCCCATTGCGCCCGTGGCAAAAGCCCCAAGCACAAGAAGAATTTTAAGCGGAACGAGGTTCGCCCCGCGCTGGAAAATCTGCGGCATCGGTCAGTAGATAAGGTGGAAAAAGTCAGTCACTTTTTGTCGAAACGGGTGGCACATTGGGAAAAATGGGGATTCGATGCAAGGACTTTGTGAAAAATTTCACAAGCTTCATCCCGATCTTTTGTCCAGAGACGAAACACACCACCAGCGATTGTCAACTGCGGCAAAAGATACGACCGCCGCCCCCGCAGGGAAGCGTCGCGACGACCAAGCTGCCGAAACCTCGATTGGTTGGATTTCGCATCTTCCGCAAGTCGATGGGATGGCAAAAGACGCGGTTCTGCCTCAAAATTCGCGGCTTGCGCGTCCGCATACCCCACGTCCTCCGTATTGGTTACGGATCTTCGGTTTCAGATTCGGAAGGGTTCCCGGAGGGCATTGAACCCAAGGAGCCCCCAGGCAGGTGTCAACGCGATGAGGTGAAAATTATGAGCCGCGTTTCGACCGACTTTTCTCACCCGCATCAAGACAGCCCGACAACGGTATCTTTTACAGCCGGCAAATCACGACCTCATCCTATCGAGGACCGCCCCATTTCAAAATGCCGCATTCCCGCCTGCCTTCCGCGGGCAATCCCGCAGTTTTTACTCCGCCGCTTTCGTAATCGAGATGTCCGCTTTGTAGCTCCCAAAGACGCTCAGCACCAATAGCCCCCCGTGCTCACTTTCCTTGTGTGCCGTGACCGCCATCGGGGAAGCGGTTGCGGTCGCGTCGGTTTTCACGAGCGGAACCCGCACCAGCGGCTCCTTGCCTGCCGAAGTAAGTGCGAGGTCCAGCACACCGGCGGGAGACTTTGAGATGGAGAGGTAATACACCTCCACAGCCTTCGTTCCTTGGTCGCCCGCCACCTTCACCGTGCGCAGCTTCGTCGAATCGGCGGCGGCTCCGTTGATGGACGGCACCACTTTGTGCATCCAGAGCTGGCCGATCGCCGTCGGTTTATCCGTCGCCGCTGCGAGCAATTCCGAAGTGAGTTTTTTGTCCGGAATGACAATGAGCGCCGCCTCACCGCCCTTGATCCCGCCGACTTTCTCCGTGTCGAGTTCGGTGACAAACGGCGCATCCGCAGGCGCACCGTATTGCGCGAGAATGACACGGGCAATCTTGCCGGCCGCCTCCTGCTCAATGGGCTGGATTTCGGCAGCAATGGTGGTGGCGAGGATAGTGAAGATTGTTTTCATCGCATCAAAGGACGCGGCTGACGTGGGAAATGTTACGTCGTCTCAATTCACCGTCACCTTCAGCCGCATACGTCCGTCGCGTTGTGTGAGCGCGTGAAAGCGATCGTCATGTAGTCGGCACCGCTGTCGTGAAGCCCGTGATCGTCGCGGTGGTCGTCGCGCTTTTCTCCACGACGTAGCCCGTCGCAGATGCCACCGCCGTCCATGCGAGCGAGACGCTGCGCGTGCTACCCAGCGATCGGCGATGGATCAGCATCACCGTCGTCATTTCGAGAAAAACGAACATCCCAAGCTACTTTGCGAGCCGACTGAGCAAATCGCCGTAGTTGTCAAAAACGTAGGCTTTCGCCTCGGCAAAACTCTCCGCGACGCGAGGTGCTGGCTCTGACTCTTGTTCGAGTTCGATCAGCAGCCGCACAACCTCGCGGCGTTCTTCGCGCGGCATCCTGCGCAGTTCAGATTTCAATTCAGCAAGTGACATACGGACAGGCTAGCACGCTCGCAGCGCCGGGCAAACCGGGAAATTTGCGGAGCCAGCACCGCGACGGACTGCCTGTTAATCGTACCGCAGCGATTCGATGGGATCGAGGTTCGCGGCTTTATAGGCCGGGTAGCTTCCGAAGATGACGCCGACGACCGAGCAGATGGCGACGCCGAAGATTGCCCAGTCGGCGGGAAATGCGGGCGGGACTTTGAGCAGATAGACGGCGACGGCGTTGGCTCCGGCAAATCCGAGGATGACGCCGAGCAGTCCGCCGATTTCGCAGAGTACGACGGCCTCGATGATGAACTGCGACATGATGCTGCGTTTCTTTGCGCCGATGGCTCGTCGGACTCCGATTTCTCGCGTCCGCTCGGTGACGGAGACGAGCATGATATTCATGATGCCGACGCCCGCAGCGAGCAGCGAGATGGAGCTGACGACGGCGAGTCCGATGCGCACGGCGAAGGTGACTTCGTTGAACTGCTTGATGAGCGAATCGCTCGTGAGCATTTCGAAATCATCGGGCTCGCCCGGCGCAACTTTGCGGATGGTGCGCAGGACGCCGCGCGCTTGCTCCATCGTGTCGCCGAGCGTCGCGACGTCGGCTGCTTGCACGAGGATTCCGATGTCGCGGCGTCGGCCAAATCGGTTGAGTCCGGTGGTGATGGGGATGACGGCGAGCGCCTTTGCTTCGCTGGAGCCGACGCGCTCCAGCACGCCGGTGACGGTGTAATTGATGGCCTCGATTTTCACCCGCTGGCCGACCGGCGAGCCAAGCGGAAACAGCGTTTTCGCGAGCTCAATGCTGATGACGCACACGTCGCGCGACGACTCGACATCGGCGGTGAGCAGCGGGCGGCCTTCGACCATCGTCCAGTTGTTCGTTTGAAAAACTCCGGGCGTCGCGCCTTCGACGGGGACGTTTGGCGGAGTCTCGGCGAGCCGCGAGCTGACGGTGAAACTACCGAACGGCGAGTGCAGCCCGACCACCGGCGCGAAGTCTGCGATTTTCTGAAATTGCTGCCCTTGCTGAAGACTGAGTTCCTTGCGCCGGGAGTAGCGCATGGAGCCGTGCGGCCCCTCGAAATTCACCACGGGGAATCGCGTGACAGCAAACGTGCGGCTGCCGAGCGCGCCCATTTCGCGTTCGATGTTGTTCTTCATCGCACGCACGGCGGTCATGACGAGGATGATGGAAAATACACCGACCATCACGCCGAGCAGGGTGAGTGCGGAGCGAAGTTTGTTGGCCGCGAGCGCGCTCAGTGCCATGCGGATGTTTTCGCGAAGTTCGGCGAGAAGGCGTTTCATTTAGTCCTTTCGCAAAGCATCGACCGGCCGCATCCGCGCGGCCCGCCACGCGGGTAAAAATCCGGAGGTGAGCCCCGTGGCCACGGCGACCGTGAGCGCGAGCACGACGACGCTCCACGACATCGCGACCTTCGGCAAATAGAGCGTCGCGATGGCGACGAGCCCTCGCGTGATGGCCACCGCCAGCAGCCCGCCGAGCAGGCAAATCGCGGCGGCTTCGATGAGGAACTGAAGCAACACCGTTCGGTTCCGCGCGCCCAGCGCCTTGCGCACTCCAATCTCCTGCGTTCGCTCGGCGACCGAGACAAACATGATGTTCATGATGCCGATGCCGCCGACGAAAAGCGAAAGACCGGTGATGAAAAATCCCGCAGTCGCAATGATGGTTGACACTTTTCCAAACTGCGAAACGAGCGCCTCGGATTGGTTGATGGCGAAATCATCCTCGCGGCCCGGAGGCAGGCGGCGAATCTTGCGCATGAGCCCGCGGAGTTCGTCGCGCACCTCGGGGATGCGCGCAGTGTCTCCGACTTTGATCTGGATGACGCAACTCGGGTCCCACTTAAAACCGCGCGTCATTTTCTGAATGGGAATGACGATCTGATTGTCCAGACTCATTCCGCCGAGCACGCTGCCGCGCTTTTCAAAAATGCCGATCACTTCCAGTCGCTGGTCGGCAACCGTGATGCGTTTGCCGAGCGGCTCTTCTTTTTCAAAGAGTTTGTCCGCTATGTCCGCACCGATGATGCACAGGTCGCGGTTCGCGGCGGCTTCCGCCTTGGTCATAAACCGGCCCGACGCGAGCGAAGCGCCGCCGGTGATGATGAATTGCTCGTTTGTCCCGATCATCAAAACACCGCCCGTGCTGCGGTCGCCGTAGCGGAGTCCTTCCACACCTTGCATGACCGACGGCGCGACACCGCTCACGCCGCCGAGACCTTCTTCGACTTCGCGGACTTGCTGGAGCGAGATTTTCTCCCGCCGCTGCATGCGGTCGAATTTGTTGTTGTTATCGATGAACCACTCGTTGCGGTCCACGTAGAGAACGTCCGTGCCGAGAAAGGAAATCGCGTCGCGAAAAGCGGTGTTCAAATACTCCAGCGCCGTCGCCATGAGCGTGACCGTGACAATCCCGATGACGATGCCGACGGTCGTAAGCACCGAGCGCATGAGGTTCCCGCGAAGCGCCTCCCACGAGATGCGCAGGCCCTCGGTGATTTCGGAGACAATGTTCATGTCACCACTTCGTCGCTCGCCACGAGTCCGTCGCGAATGCGGATGATCCGCCGGGCGTTGCGCGCGACTTCCTCTTCGTGAGTGACCACGATGAGCGTGTTTCCTTTCGCGTGCAGCGCTTTGAAAAGCGCGAGTATTTCTTCGCCGGTTTTGCTGTCGAGATTGCCGGTCGGCTCGTCTGCGAGCAGAAGCGACGGCTTGTTCACGAGCGCCCTCGCGACGGCGACGCGCTGTCGCTGACCGCCGGACATTTCATTGGGCCGATGCTCTACGCGGTCGGCGAGCCCGACGTCCGCAAGCGCTGCGAGTGCAATCTCACGCCGCTCGTCGATGTCCACTCCGGCGTAGATGAGCGGGAGCTCCACGTTGCGCAGCGCGGTCGATCGCGAGAGCAGATTGAATGTCTGAAATACGAAGCCGATTTCGCGATTGCGAATGTCGGCGAGGTCGTTGTCGTCCATGTCGGCCACGGTGTTCCCGTTCAGTTCGTAGCTGCCGGAGCTTGGCGTATCGAGGCAGCCGATGATGTTCATGAGCGTGCTCTTTCCGGAACCGGATGGTCCCATGATGGCGACGTATTCACCGCGCTCGATCGAGATGGATACACCGCGGAGTGCGTGGACGGTTTCCCCGCCCATCTCGTAGCGCCGGCAGATGGAATCGAGTCGGATAAGGCTCATAAAATCGCGATTGCCCGTCCCTTTAGTCCCTTGTGTCCCTTGTGTCCTTGTGAGGCGAAGAAGGGACTGAAAGGACAAAAGGGACGAAAGGGACTTGTGTAACGGTGGTCGATTTTCACTTCGGCCCCACCTTCACTTTTTTCCCGTCTTCGAGATCTTTGCTGATCGCCTTGTATCCGCCCGAGACGACCTGCTGGCCTTCGCTCAAGCCCGAGAGGATCTCGTAGTGGTCGCTGTCGCTGATTCCCGTTTTCACCGGGACCGATTTCACTTTATCGCCATCGAGAATGAACACGACTTCCTGCGGCTTCACAGGCTCGGCGGGCTTTCCTTTGCGCGGCTCGCCTTGGGGTTTCGGCGGCGCGAGCGCGAGTCGGGTGGTCACGCTTTGAATCGGAACGCTGAGCACGTCTTTCTTCGCACGCGTTTCGATCTCAGCGGTGACGGACATACCAGGGCGAAAGCCTTCTTTGTCCTCGATGCGGATCTTCACCTCGAATTTCGGCGCGTCCTGCGACGACGAACTGCTGCTGCTGCTGCTTCCGAACGATGACGAACTTCCCTTCGTCGCGTTTGCGATGGCCGTCACGGTGCCCGTGAATTTCTTGTCCTTAAACGCATCGACTTCGAGCCGCACGTGCTGGCCGATTTGCACGAGCACGATGTCGATCTCGCCGATGTCCACACGCGCTTCCATTTGATCGAGCTGCGCGACTGTCATCATCTCCGTGCCCATGTTGAACGACGTGCCGAGCACACGTTCGCCGAGCTGCGATTTCAGTTTCGTGATGGTGCCGTCGATCGGCGTTTTGATCGTCGTCTTTGCGAGGTCGTCCTGCGCGCGGGCGAGTGCGAACCTCGCTTGTTCGGATTGATGCACCGCATTCTCCGCGCGAAGCCGCGCAACGTCGCGCAGCGTTTTCGCGTCTTGAAATACATTCGCCGCGACGAGCTTGTTTTTGAACAACTCGTCGTTGCGGGCAAAATCCGCCTCCGCTTTCAGAAGTTCCGCGTCCACTTGTGCCCGAGCGCCGAGCGCCGCCTTGAAGCTCGCATCCGCGGAGTTTTTCGCCGCCACGTAATTATCGGGCTTGATGCCCACGAGCAGGTCGCCCTTTTTCACCATCTGCCCTTCCTTCACCGGCAGTTCGATAATCTCGCCTGCGACTTCCGGGCTGATGACCACTTGCGTCACTGGCTGGATGCGGCCGCTCGCCACCACGGTTTCCGTGAGGTCGCGCTTCGCCGCCTTTTCCACCTGCACGGAAATCGTCTCGTCCGGCTTGTGCGTCGCCTTCCACCCATACCAGCCGCCCGCTGCGAGTACGAGCAGGATGAGCAGTATCCACTTTTTCTTTTTACGCCTGCGAGGTTTCGGTGTCATCTGTGCGCCGTTAGAAGCGCGAGAACCCGACCGCGCGTCAAGTCCCACGCGAAAATTGCCGTGCCTCCGTCCGCAAGCCTGCTATCACCGCGCCATGCGCACACTGCTGCTTTTCCTTGCCATGACGACTTCACTCTTCGCCGAACCGACGCTTCCGCTCACCCTGCGCTCCCGCGCAAAATCGGACGGCGCACTCTCGGAAAAACGCGCCGCCTGGGAGCCGGCCAAAACCGCCATCATCGTCTGCGACATGTGGGACGACCACTGGTGCCGCAGCGCCGCAAGGCGTGTCACCGAGCTCGCGGGCCCGATGAACGAAATGCTGAAAACCGCGCGCAAAAACGGCATCTTCATCATCCACGCACCCAGCAGCGTCACCGACTTTTACAAAGACACGCCGCAGCGCAAACTCGCGCAATCCGCGCCGTTTGCAAAAACGCCCGTCCCGCTCGCCAGCTCTCCGCGATGGGGCACCGCGTGGTGCTGGACGGATCCCAAACACGAAGCCGTCCTCCCCGTCGATGACAGCGACATGGGCTGCTCCTGCACCGACCGGAAATGCGAAATCGTCCCGCCGTGGAAGCGCCAGCACCCGCTCATCGAACTCGCCGCCGGCGACGCCCTCACCGACGACGGACAGGAGACTTGGAACCTCCTCACCGCACGCGGAATCGACAACGTCATCCTCTGCGGCGTGCATCTCAACATGTGCGTCCTCGGCCGCCCCTTCGCCATCCGCCAGCAAGTCTATCTCGGAAAAAACGTCGTCTTCATGCGCGACATGACCGACTCGATGTACAACCCCGAGCGCCCGCCCGGAGTGGACCACTTCACCGGCCACGACCTCATCATCGCCCACGTAGAAAAGCACTGGTGCCCGAGCATCACAAGCGACGCAATCACCGGCGGCAAGCCGTTCCGTTTCAAGGAAGACACGCGGAAATAGATCACAAAATGAAACGATTATTTCTATCTCTGCTCCTGATCTCATCCATTGCATTCGGCGATGATCCCCCCGTTCCGAAACCCTCGATTGAGGGTGTGCCCACCGCGCTTGCTGACCAGATCGCGATTCCAAGCGGAAAATATGCGGTCGGCGAGAAAGCGGAATTGATCGAGCTTCCTGCGTTTGAGATTGACCGTTTTGAGGTCTCAATTGGTCGATACGCCAAGTTTATCGAATGGTGTGAATCCAATCCTGCGGATGAGCACAAATTTGATCACCCGAAGTCTCCACGGCACCTATCTCACGCCGCTCAAGACGTGACGATACTCATCAAGAATGCCCGGGTCCGCGGCGGTCGAGTTTTTAAGAACCTTGCTCAAGACGAGTCCGGGGCCGCGATTGATCTGAACAGCCCGATTGTCGGGGTTTCGTGGTGGGACGCATACGCATTTGCAAAGTGGGAGGGAAAAACAGTGCGCGGTGGTGAAGACCGCGACCTTCCGACCGACATCGAATGGGAAGTTGCAGCCCGTGGACCGGCAGGTCTAAAATTTCCGTGGGGCGACGTGTCTGATGCAGGGAAGACTAATTCCGGCGCCGACTACACTTTGTTGAAGCCGGGTGCCGCGGCCGCAATTGACGGCTATAACTACTGGGCACCTGTCGATAAACTCGCGTCCGATATAAGCCCCATGAAAGTCGAGGGAATGGGTGGCAATGTTGCGGAGTGGGTTTATCGTAAATCCGACTCCAAGGAAATCGCCGTGCTGAAAGGCGGTTCATTTGCATCCGGCCCGACTGAAATGTCCCAGAATACAACAACGCTGCCAGCGGAGGACTGCTGGTTCGTGTATCCAAGATCGGACAAGGCCAGCGCCAGTCCTGTCGGTCCCGATTTTGAACGTTTTTTCGTTGGTGACGCGCTGACTCAACGCACTCGCGCGCTCTACATCGGTTTTAGGACTGTGCGGCGAAAATAGCACGCAAGGGCGTCACTCCAGAATCTTCAACCCCGCAGCCTTGATGATACTTCCCGGCGCGTCTTTTTCTCCGGCAAATGTCATGCTCTTTTGCACCTGCCGCACGGCTTCGGCGGGTGGGAGTTACTTTGAGTGTGGTTCATTATCGCGCGTTAGCTCTCCATCGTAATTCCCTCAACTTCTCCATCTTCGTCGAAGCTAACGCTGATCACATAGTTGGTCACCTCGTCTGGAAGCGTGAAATCAAACGTATCAATCCCCTCATCGTCGCCTTCATCATCGGCTCCCCAGTGGGATCGTAGAACCAAGATATCCAAAACAGATTTTGGGGCAGGAGAAGCACTGCCGCAGTGCTTTTCCCAATACGAGGCTTCAAGTTCTTCGAGGTGATGTGAGACAAACAGGGTTGCTCCATCTTCGTCCTCGTCGGTGCCAAATACGGATCTGATCGCGGCAATTGCCTTTGTTGTGCGGGCGTCTATTTCGGTTTGATTGGACATGTTTGGAAGTAGTTACTGTGAGTTTGGTTCATTATCGCGCGCATTATCGCGCGGAAAGTTTGTGTGATTGAAATTTACCCCACCGCGATCTCCGCGACATCGCTCCATAGGCCGATGCGGGCGTCGTCTTTGCGGAAGATGGCTTTGTATTTCCATTTGGCGGGGGTGGCGGGCATGGGCTCGGTGTCCACGTAGCCGGGGCGTGAGTCTATGGTGAGCATGCTCCAGACTCCGTTGCCGCGATCCACTTGGATTTCGATGGCCTCTATCCAGCCGGCGGCTCCTTCCCAGCTCCAATCAATCTCCACGCGCCCGCCGCTGATGCGGAGGGGGAGGACGGGTTTGATGGTGGTGAGGTCGGGCGACGTTTCCTCGGGGCCCACGATTTGGAGGTCTTCGCCGATGGCGTCGGTATAGTTCGCCAAGCTTTGCAGCCATTTCACAAATATGCGGAAGCGGAAGACGACGCCAGGTATGACGGGCGATGGGACGACGCTCGGTGCGGTGGGAAAGGCGAGGCTCACGGCGACATTTGGCTGTGCTTTGTCGCCGTCGCGCAGGCGGTTTTTGGCGCTGGTGAACTCTTGCGCGGCTCCTTGGAGTCGCTGCTGCTGCACGCAGACGTATTCAAAGACGATGGCGTCGTTGGCTTGGGTGACGACTTGCGGCGTGACGGCGGAGATGCCGAGGGTGGCGAAGTGCGTGGGGAGGGTGTTTTTGACGTGGAGGAAGAGGTCTTTCTTCCCGCCGTCATCGTTCTTCATGTAGTCTTGTCTTGCCATATAATGTATTGTGGTTGTTTTGTTTATTGTGTTCTCGAAAGGGTAAATTGAGCGTTCAGCGGGTGGTTTGCGGTGGTTGATGGGCGGATTTTGGAGCTTGAAAGGCGTCTTTCAGAGGCGGCAGGGCACCCGTGGATGGTCGGCGGGTGCCCGCCAGCGACTGCAAGGTGCCCGGCGAAGGTGAAAATGCACCTGTCCGACGGTCGCAGGGCACCCGTGGATGGCTGACGGGTGCCAGTGAATGGCTGGCGGGTATCCATCGAACGCTGCACGGTGCCCTTTGAGCATCGAAAGACACCTTGCGAGGGCTGAAAGCTAGGCGGTGAGGATTGCCGGGCGGCCCGTAATTTCCAAACTTGGCCTCGGGAGGATTCCGTGGCACGGCTCGATGAACCGGCGGCGACGCTGACGTTGTGAAATGTGGGATTCATACGCGATGCGGCGTCCGGATTGCCCGACAGGATAGGCGGCGTCAACGCGAAAGTGCATCATTTTTCTGAAACCGCCCGCGCTGGGTGGTGATTGGTAGCCTCTGGGTGTGGTTAATTGAAAAAACGAAGAAACCCCCGTCTGTGCTTGGCAGGCGGGGTGGGCGTGGTGTTTTCGCCGGCTGCGAGGTCCGGCTTCGCAAATGCTAATGGTGCGTGGTCGCCGGGCCGCGCTGGAACAACGCCTGTACGTCTTCGGGGTTCATGTCGCAAAGATCGAGGCTCATCTCTCCGCGGGCGGAGGCGATCTTTAGCTGCTCGGCGATCTGCTTCACGGTAGGGGCGGCATAGTATTTCATCGATCCCACGGTTTGCTGGGTGCCGAAGACGAGAACGAGCAGGAGGTGTTCGTCGATGTTGAGGATGAGCGTGCTGTATGTCTCACCCTGCTGGTACATGCTGGTGAAGTTATGCTCGTTGACCAACTGCGCCATGAAGTGGGTGGCGTTAAATGCGTTGGAGCCGAGCGTCGCCAGCGTTACGGTATCGACCGATTCGGTGGATCCGTATTGGTGGATGAGGTAGCCGGCTTTCTCGACGAGCATCGATAGGATGGCCTCGCTTTTCTTGACGAGGTCGCGAAGAGAGGCCTCGAAAAAGGCCATGTCCTCTTCAATTAATTGCGGAAATGCCATAGTGTTCCGGGTTATTTGTTGAGGTATTTGTGAATGAGCATCTTTGTGATCATGTTCAATGTCTCGAACACACCCTCGGTTTTGCTCGCCACTCCTTCAAAATACGGGGCGTGGATATCACGATTGTTCAGCACGTATTCCAAATATTCAACCGGGGCGGCCTCGGGCGTGTCGCGCTTGTTGTATTGGATGACGTAAGGGATGTCTTCGAGGTTCAGGTTGAGCGACTTGAGATTGTCGATCATGTGGCCGAAGGTCTCGATGTTTTCTGCCATCTTGTCGTATTGGCTGTCTGCGACGAAGACGATGCCGTCCACGCCGCGGAGCACGATTTGCCGGGTGGCATTGTAGATGACCTGGCCGGGCACGGTGAAGAGCGAGAACTTCGTTTTGAAGCCTTTGATGGTGGTGGCTTCCAGCGGGAAGAAGTCGAAGAAGAGCGTCCGGTCGCTGCTGGTTGCGAGCGATGTCATTTTCCCTTTTGCGGATGCGTCGGGTACTTGGACGTTTGCGTGGACTTGCTCCAGATTGGTGGTCTTTCCACTCTTCGCCGGTCCGTAATAGACGATCTTGAGCTGGAGCTCCTTGGTTGCGCGATTGATAATTGCCATGGTATTTGTTTGGTAGGCTGAAGGTTTTTAGCTATTTTGTTTGGCCAGCTCGTTGCAGACGAGATGGAGGCCGCCGGGGAGGTTTTCCCCGGATTTTCCGAGAGCGGCGAAGAAGAGTTTTCCCTGCCGGAAGAGGCGGATGGCACCGTTGTCGGTGTTGAGTGTCACGTCGTTCGTGCCGCCCAGTTGCATCTCGCCGGTGTATCGGTCCATGCGGCTGAAAACTTGGGGCATGAAGGCCGCGAAGGTCTCGGCGGAGAATCCTTCAGGCAGCTTTTCGGCGACCACAAGGCCTTCTTCCAGAGCCACGACGACTCCGGCGACGCCTTGCAATCCGCAAGTGAGGCGCACGAGTTCGGCAGGCATCCAGTCGGTTTTTCCCACGAGCCCGAAAAGCTCACCAAGCGAGCCGGGCGTGCGGCCTGTAGGCTCGGATGGCGCGGCCGCGGGATTGGGGCTTAAGGCTGGTGCCATGACATGGGTGGCCACAGATGGCGGCGGCAGGACTCTTTGCGGCTGCCGTTCGGCAGGAGGAGCCTCGGGAGTTACCGGGGCGGGAGTCTGTTTCGCGACAGGGGCGGCCCCCGCACTGGGTCCGAAGAAATCCGGCAGTGATGTGTCCGCTTGTGCGACGCGCTTCTTCGCACCGGTGGAGGCGACGAATGCAGGCGCGACGATTTTCAAAGGCAGCACCAGTTGGGTGTCGTCGGGAATATTGATGGTGGCCGATGCCGGAGGCTTCAGCCAGCGCTTCAATTGCACCCACGGGAAGGAAACCTTGCCCTTTTGGAGCAATGGTCCGACTTCGGATGCAGGAATCAGAATACGGGTATCGCCCGGAAGGATGGAAAGTTCATTCCGGTGTCCTTCCTGCCAGCCCGCCGCAAGCTCGACGAGCAGAAGGGAGAGTTCGCCGGTGAGATTGAGCGGAGCGGCGCCTTCCGGCTTGGGGGCAGATTGCTGTGTTGCCGGGACAGGCGCTGCGGGGGCCGGCGGGGCCGGTGGTTCGGGCATCCGCAGCTTTTGCTCCGGAGCGGGCGCGGGAGCAGCCGCCGGGGCTGGTGCAGGATTCGCGGATTGACCCGGCGCGACCACGCTGCGCTTGTTGCCGGAGCTGAAAAGGCCCACCGCATCATCCGGCACTGCGTAAGTGCGCTGGTCGTCGCGGCGCTTTAGTGCGTTCGGGCTGATAGTCTTGAAAACTTCGGAGAGCGGGACGTCCACGAGCCGCTTGTCTTCTACATTCGCACTGCGGAACGTGCCGTTTGGTGCCTGGCGGTAAAGACTGGCGAGCGACATGCGCACCGCGCCGCTGGGGAGCTGCTTCATGATGGCAGCCACGGGTAGCACGACCTTGACATCGGAAGCAGGCATCTCGTTCACGGTGGCCTTGAGATCCGTCGGCAGCTTGTCCAGGATGGCCCGGAGCGAAAGCGATGCGACTTCAACTCCGCTTTGTAACTCAGGCTGCTTGGACAGCGGTGTGCCCGCGGTCTTGGTAACAGCGTGGTTCGTGCTGGCGGTGTCGCCGGTTTTTGAGAATAGGTTTTTAAGAAACTTGAACATGTTGGCTGGGTGTTGCGAAAAAGAGTTCAGCAGCCGACATGCCAGATCGAAATTCCGTGCGAGAAATTATGAAATTTCTTCTAACCATTCAGTTGGCCTGCCGTGTGCTTCTTTCCAGAAAGGCCGCTCTTGCACGACGGACTGTTACCAATTACACCACCGCTCAACATGGCTCTTCGCCAACGTATTCTCATTCTCGACGACGAACAGGACCTCTTGGAAATCTACCAGGAGATCCTCGCGCGTCTTCCTTCGCAACCCGAGATCCGCACTGCCAGCAGCGGAACGGAAGCGATCGCCGCCCTTGAGTCGGACCCTTTCGCACTACTTCTTGTGGACCTCAATATGCCGCAAATGGACGGCTTTCAGGTTCTGGCGATCGTTCGCCGCAGATTTCCTGCCTTGCGCACGGTTGTAATGACGGGCGCGACGGATGAAGACCTGCGCGGCCGAGCATACCGTGTCGGAGTGGATTTGTACATCGAGAAACCAAAGACGGGACGCGAAATCATTTTCTTTGTGGATTGCATCGAGTCGCTGCTGGAGCGCGAAAGTCAGGGCGGCTTCCGTGGCGTGCAGAGCAAGACGCTCCTCGACATCATCCAGCTTGAGTGCCTTACGCAGAACACATGCGTTCTCAAAGTCACCAGCGAGCTGGGAGAAGGACGTGTGTGGATTCAAAAAGGAGAGATCGTCGATTCCACGGTCGAGGATAAGTCGGGCAAGGAAGCCATCGTCGAAATGCTGGGCTGGAAGGCCGGAAACTTCGAAGTTCTGCCTTACGGGCTTCCTCGCTCGCGCACCATCTTCATAAATTACGAATCCCTCCTCATGGAGACGGCGCAGTCCATGGACGAAGCGTCCGAGTTGAACCCGTCCGAGCGCATCACGCCGGAGACGGTGCTCGCTTCGTTCGCCCGCTTTACCGGTGTGCAGTTCGCAATCGCAGTGGAAGCTGGTGATCGCGTAAAATATGAACACTGGGGCGCCGATGACCCCGGGCCGCTCGCGCTCTGGATCCACGAATCCACGGCGCTCTTTAAGGGCCTGGGCGAAATGCTCGCTTGCGGAGAACTCCGGGACGCCGAGGCACTGGGCGCACAACGACACCTTTCCATTTTATCCGGCGACGAGGAGGCACTCGGCGTAGGATTCACACGCGCCCTTGGTCTCAGCCAAATTCGCGAAACCCTAAAGCAAATCGAAGCAAAATGGGCATCCTAAAACCTTTCCACCGTACCCAGGTACCCATTCAAGTAGATCGGATACCAGCGGGCTGTTTTGCTGTCCATCGCGGCGGTGAAATCGTCACTTCCACACTGCCCAGTTGGTTTTCCAACCGGCTCACCATGGAAATCTCCCGGACAGTGCTCAAGGCAATCCGGTCCGCCCAGGACACCGGCCTCGCAGTTTCAGAACTGCACATCAACTACGCCGGAATCGAAATCACAGGGCGCGACCTGCGGGGCGGGGCGCTCATTTTCTTACGCCCGCGGCAACAAAAACTCACACGGCAAGCGCCACCTTCATCCATGAGCTACAAAAACGTCGAAGACTTCATCCTGCACCTTGAAGCCCACATCGAGTGCTGGAAACAGTTCAACCTATACGTCAATCTTGCCCGCGACAAAAAGTTCACGCCCGAAGACGAGGCGCAGTTTTTGGACCTCAAGAGCCTCATCACACAGGGCTCGGAGTCCATCTCAGCGGCAGAAGTGAAAGGCGGACCGCGCAAAGAAGACATCCTCGCCCTTTTCTCATCCACTCCGAGCCTGCGGTATCTCGCGGACATGAGCGATAGCATCCCCACCGTGGAAGGCCAATGGCACCGCATCTACCTCTCGCTTCAATCCTTGCTCGGTCAGCTCAAGGTTCAGCAAAACAAAGCTGAAGAAGCAAAGGGCGGCGGCTGGAGTCTGTTCGGCCGCAAGTAGGGCGGACTCGCCGCGTAAACAAAAAAATCGCGCGCAGCCTGCATTGGAGCGACCGCGCGCGATTTGAATTTTGTTCTGCGGACTTGCCGCAAAGGCTTCCTTCTAGCCGACTCCGGATTTCTCCGAGCGCTTGCGGGCGCCTGCATCGAGGATCTTCTTGCGGAGACGGATCGATTTCGGCGTGACCTCGACGTATTCGTCGGGCGCGATGTATTCCAGCGAGCGCTCCAGGCTGAGCTTCAGAGCCGGCGGGAGGGCGATGCCCTTACCGTCGCCCTGCGAGCGCATGTTGCTGAGCTTTTTGGCGCGGCAGGGGTTCACGGGCATGTCTTCGTTGCGGCTGTTTTCGCCGACGATCATGCCTTCGTAGATTTCCTCCTGCGGATCGATGAATAGACGTCCACGCTCCTGCACCGT
Source organism: Verrucomicrobiaceae bacterium (assembly GCA_043755735.1). Taxonomy (GTDB): domain Bacteria; phylum Verrucomicrobiota; class Verrucomicrobiia; order Chthoniobacterales; family Chthoniobacteraceae; genus SXWH01. The sequence goes on from JAYUSJ010000166.1 coordinate 18,599, forward strand.
ATCGAGGGCGTAGGCCGTGCTCACGCCGTTTTCCATGCTCACGAGCACACCATTGCCGCGATTCGGGATTTCGCCTTTGTGCGGCCCGTAGCCGTGGAAGAGCGAGCTGGTGATTCCCATGCCCTTGGTGACGTTGACGAGCACAGTCTCAAAGCCGATGAGACCGCGCGTCGGGATGATGGCGACCAGCGCAACACTGTGGGGGTGATGCTCCATGTTCGTGATCTCGGCTTTGCGTCCTGCAAGGCTCTGGATGATGTCTCCGAGGTATTCGCCGGGAAGATCGACGTTCAGCTCCTCGTAAGGCTCCAGAACGTTGCCGTCGTCATCGCGCTTAAAGATAACCTCCGGGCGCGAGACGAGCACTTCAAAGCCTTCACGGCGCATCTGCTCCACAAGAATCGCGACCTGCATTTCGCCGCGCGCCTTGATGTCGAAGTGGCCGGCGATGTCGGTGTCTGCGACCTGGATGGAGACGTTCGTCCGCGTCTCGCGGAAGAGCCGCTCGCGCACTTGGCGTGCGGTGAGGAGTGTGCCTTCGCGACCAGCCAGCGGGCCGTCGTTGAT
>JAYUSJ010000167.1:0-5652 GCA_043755735.1 Verrucomicrobiaceae bacterium
GTAACCAAAGTCCACGGCAGGTGTTACCCATGTCCTGAACCACATGTGTTACCCATGTCCTGACCCACGCCTTGCGACAAATCACTTCTCACCAGTCACCAATCACAGCCGATAGACACGGCGATTTACCATGATCTGACCGCTGACAAAGCACTACGTGCGCAAGTGCGCGAACTTCGTCGCCCATTCCTCGGGCAGGCGCATCGGACGCGCGGCGGGCATCTGGATCAGAGCGAGACTCTGCCGGCACGTCACAAAGACTGTGCCGTCGGAGGGACGAACGATTTCGAATGCACACCAAAAACGAACCCGCTCGACACTTTCGAGGCGTCCGCGAACCACGAGCTTATCCATCAGTCTGGCGGGCTTCCGGTAGTCCACCTCGGTCCGCAGGAGCACCGGATAGATTCCGGTCTCAGCCATGGTCGCCATCTGCAATCCCATCTGGTCTGCGAGCAGCGTCCGGGCGGTTTCGATGATTCGGAGATACGCGAGATTGTGGACCACCGCAGCGCAGTCGGTGTCAAAGAACATCACCTGATATTCGTACTCGATGGTGGGCGTAAGTGAGTCCGGCACGAGCTAGTTCTTTGGCTCAGGAAGCGGCTCTTCCACGGGCGGCAGCGCGGGTTGGAGAGCGACTGGCGGCACAAGCTCGGGCGGCGGCGTGCTCATTCGCTCCGGCTGGGCGCTCAATCCCTTGGCGCGGCGAAACGCTTCGCGAGCCTTGTCGGGCTGTCCGATTTTTTCGTAGAGCATCGTGAGACGGGTCCACGCATCAGAAAACGAAGGATCGAGCAGCGTCGCCTCCTCAAATGCCGCGACGGCTTCGCGGTCCTGTCCGCTTTTCATAAGGAGGTTACCGCGGTTGTAAGCATCACCCGCGCGCTCTACCGAGTCGTTCCGCTCCGGCAAGCCAACAACCGGCAGCGGAGGCAGCGCCTCCACGGGATGACTTCCGGGATGTAAGCCACCGGCTTGCGGTAGCCCTGCGAAATTCGGATTTGCCGTCCCCGGACCCGCACCGGCGGCGACAGGAAGGTCACCCGGCTGCGGCGCAGGAAGCGCCTCCGAAGTCTCATTCGCGCGCGAGAGATGAGTGCGAATCGACTGACCGGGAGGAACGCGCTGCAATTTCACGCCTCCGCATGCCGCGAGCATACCGGCAAGCGCAAGGCTTGTTGCTGTTCCAAACACTGTTTTAAATTTCATGGGCTAAGCCCTCCTCTCTAGCAGATGAGTTGCCATTTCGCGAAGTGATTTTACTCCATTTCCGTGGAGATGAAATTGACTCGCTACTTGCACCCCGCCGCGCAAAGCCGATAACTCGCCGAATGACGACAAAACACTTTGTATGGCGGAAGCTTTCGGCGACGAAATGGGAGGACGCATGGCAGGACAGGCTGTCATGGCTCGGCCAGCGATTGATCATCGTTTCGCTGTCGGGCAGGAAAACGTCCCGCATCGAAGCCTGGCAGGTCACAAAAAAAGAGGCGGACGAACTTGTAAAAGAATTCGGCGGCCAGGTGCGCCCGATGAAGCCGATGACGGTGAAAGACCTGGAACCGGAGCCACGGCCGCCGCTGCGAATCCGTGGAAAACTGCTCGTGGTTTCCACGGAGAAGGAGCGAAAGATTGCCGCGAAGGCGGAGCCAAAAACGCCATGCCTTTTCATCCAGGCCAGCATGGCATTCGGCACCGGCGAACATGCCACCACCGCCACTTGTCTGCGCATTCTCTCCGACATTGCCCCCAAATTCCCGGCGGGCTGGGAAGCTCTCGATCTCGGCACCGGCACAGGCATCCTTGCATTCGCAGCTCGAATCCTCGGCGCAAAAAAAGTCGAGGCCACGGACTTCGACGCCACCGCCGTTCGCGTGGCAAAGGAGAATGCCGTCGTCAACAACATCACCGGGGTTGTGTTTAAGAAATCGAACGTCCTCCAGTGGACTCCGAAGCGCACCTGGCCGCTCGTGACGGCAAACCTCTTCAGCCCGATTCTCATCGCGGCTGCGCCTCAGATTTCCGCCTCGGTCGCAAAAGGGGGCGTCCTCATTTTATCCGGCATCCTGCGAATTCAGGCCGATGAAGTGATCGCGGCGTTCGAGGCGCAGAAGATGAAATTCGAAATCATCTCCAAAAAGGGAAAATGGGTGACCTGTCTCGCACGGCGATGAGGGCCCTCCTCCTGCTTTTTGCGGCCGTGGCGACCGCTGCGGAACCGAGGGACCTGGCCTCCGCGCTGGAGCCGCTTCGTGAAAAATACAAACTGCCCGCCTGCGGTGTGGCCATTGTTGAGAGCGGCCATGTCACAGCAATCGGCGTCACCGGCAAACGCAGGCTCGACCGTCCCACACTCGCAACGGCGTCCGACCTTTGGCACATCGGATCCTGCACCAAAAGCATGACGGCGGCGGTCGTCGCGATGCTGGTGGATGAAGGAAAACTGCGCTGGGACATGCCCGTGACCGAGGCGTTGCCCGGCATCGCCGCACACGCGGACTGGCAGAAAGTAACCCTCGATCATCTCGTCACGCAGCGAAGCGGAATCGCACGAATCACAAGCCGCCAGCAGCTCTTCTTCGATGGAGGGAGCGGCTCACCCAGAGCCCAGCGGGCGGCATTTGCGGGGATAATCCTCGCTGCATCACCCGCCCAGGCTCCGGGGAAATTTGCCTACAGCAATTCCGGTTACGGCATTCTCGGAGCGATCATCGAGAAGGCGGCGGATCGTTCGTACGAAGACCTTCTCCGCGAGCGCATATTTGAGCCGCTCAAGCTGACCACGGCGGGCTTCGGCGCCCCCGCAAAAAAAGGAGAATGGAATCCCAGTCAGCCGTGGGGCCACTACCGGAACGAAGACGTCCTCAGCCCCGCGACGCCGTCTCCCGACAACCAGTTTCCCCATGCCCTTTCGCCCGCAGCCTGCGTCCACATGTCGCTCCAGGACTTCGCACAATACGCGTGGTGGATCTCTTCGAACGAGCCGGCGCTCGTCAAGCCCGGCACGTTTCAAAAACTCAAGACCCCGCCGGAAGGAAGCAACTACGCCGGCGGCATGTGGCTCACCAAAATGCCCGGCTCTGCTGAGCCCGCCGTCTGTCACTCCGGTCACATGGGCGGATTTTTCGGTGTATTTTTCAGCACGAAAACAAGGGCCTGCGTCGCCGTTTTCAACACGGAAGGCGGTGGATGGGAATGGCTCGGAGATGAACTCGCAGCCACGGCACTGAAAGTCCCGCGTTAGACTACTGCTTCCTTCGCAGAAACGGGTCGCTCGTCACGATTGCTGTGATGAGCGTCTGGATGCGGAAGTTGTCAGCCTTCGACTTCGCCACGATGGCGTCGAAGGCAGGACGATCGTAGCGCTCCAAGCCTCGCCCAAGCGCATAAGTCGCCACGTTTTGCGAGAAAGCGCGGGCGAATTTTTCACTCTTCAGGTGCTTCTGGAGCTCGGGGAATCCCGCCAGCTTTATACCACCGGGAAGGACGGATGCCGTGTCGATCGGCGTCGCGCCCTCGTGGGTGCGCCATGCGCCGATGGCATCGAAATTTTCCAAGGCAAAACCGACAGGATCCATCTTTGCATGGCAGCCTGCGCAATCGGGATTGGCGCGGTGCTGCTCAAGTCGCACCCGCATCGGCGCGTCCTTGTCCACCTTGGCATCTTCGAGCGGTGGAACATTCGCGGCGGGCGGCGGCGGCGGCGTGCCGAGGATTTGGTCGAGCACCCATTTTCCACGGACAACAGGAGACGTCCGCGTGGGCATCGATGTCGCGAGAAGGACCGCGCCCTGCCCGAGGACGCCCCCGCGCGGCGAGTCGGCGGCAAGCGCGACTCTCTGGAATTTTTCGCCTTTTACATCGGAGAGACCGTAGTGCTCGGCAAGTCGCTGATTTGCGAAGGTGAAGTCCGCATCGATGAGGTCAAACACCGGTCGGTTTTCGCGCAGCACGGCATCGAAAAACAAGCGCGACTCCTGGAGCATTGCGTCCCGCAAATCGCCGTTGAATTTCGGAAACTTGCGCCGGTCGATATCGATTTCGCTAATCGCGCGAATCTGGAGCCACTGCTCGACAAAGTTCCCGGTGAACGCCACCGACCGCGGATCCTGCAACATCCGGGCGGTATGCTTTGCAAGGTTGTCGTCTTTCAGCAATTCGCCCCGCGACGCACTCTCGATGAGCGCCTCGTCCGGCATGGATGACCACAAAAAATACGAGAGCCGCGAGGCTACTTCATAGTCATTAAGCGGACGGATCTCTCCGGGCTTTGCGGCCGGAGAGTCAAGTTCGCTCCGGAAAAGAAAAGCGGTGGAGCAAAGGACGGCCTGTACCCCGACACCGACGGCCTCAACAAATGAAGCCTTTTGTGCAAGGACACTGTCCACCAGCTTGCCGAGCTTTTCGATCTCCGCAGCCTGCGCCGGGCGGCGATATGCCCGACTGGCGAACGCCGCGAGAAGCTCCCGTGCAACCGCCGATTCCCCGCCGGGTTGCGGCTTCTTTGTAAACACGCGCCGGAAACTCTCGGGCGCATTTTCAGTGATGTGAAGAGGCCCGATAATTTCCAGCGAAGTGACGAAAAGATTGCGGTCCCCGCGCAATTTCGGATCGGAGTTTCGGGCATCGTTGTAGTTGTTCAGGTAGGCCAGTCCGAAGCGGTGCTTACCCGCTTTGAGGACGAGCTTCTTTTCATACGCTTCCGGTTTTCGCGAAGCCTTTACGTCGAACTCCGCAATCCGTTGTCCATCGAGTGAAACCGCCAGTTCCGGGGCTTCCGGGCCGGCCTGCTCGCCGTACGCGCGGGCCTTGATCAGGTACTCGCCGTCGATGTCCAGATGCACCTCGGTCAGCGCTTCCGCTTCGCGATAAAATCCGAGCACCTGCTTGTCGAGCGGGCGGACATTGTCGTCGTGCGGCTTGAACTCCGCCGCCGGAATCTTCCGGGTCGGGCTGCCCGGTTTCTCCCCGGCAAAGGCAAGCGCAACGATGCGCTCGGCCGCATCGATGTAGCGCTCCATGAGAATCGGCGGGAGCGTCAACGCATCGGCATTCGTATCAAATCCGTGTGCCGTTTCGTCCTGCGGAAAATCGACAGGATCGAAATCCACCGCGAGCAAATCGCGGATCGTGTTCCGGTACTCCGTGCGGTTCAGCCGGCGAATCGTCACACGTCCGGGATTCGCCGAGCCTTGCGCCAGGGCATCGTCGAGCCATTTGTAAATCGCCTTCCGCTCCGCCTCCGTGGGCTGCGGTTTATCCTCGGGCGGCATGTCGCGGGACTCCAGCGCATCGGCGACCTTCTGCCACACCTTGATGTCCTTCATGACATCGACCTTTGCGACAAACGGCTCAAAATCAAAATCACCTTTCTGCTTCTTCGAGCCGTGGCAATCGAAGCAGTATTTCGATGCAAACGCCGACAACTCCGCAGGAACAGCAGCCGCAACGGGCAGCGCACACGCAAAAAGGATGAGTGAAAAAACGGAACGGATCATTCGTGATCAAGAAGATGCCCGAAGCGGCGGGCGCTTAGGCTCTCGTTTCCAGCCGCCGCCGATAATGCCGCACTTCAAAGTCTTCGGTTTTCAGCTCGACGGAATAATCGGGTCCGAAAAGATGCTCGAATGGCGGAAAGAACGCATCGCC
>JAYUSJ010000168.1:0-18692 GCA_043755735.1 Verrucomicrobiaceae bacterium
GATCCCGCCCGCGCATTTCCAGAAGCAGGGCTGGAAGGTGTGGACGGTGGGCGATGACATCGCGTGGATAAAGCCGGGCAAGGACGGCCGACTGCACGCGATCAATCCGGAGGCGGGCTTCTTCGGCGTCGCGCCGGGCACGGGGAATCACACAAATCCAAACGCCATGGCCTCGCTGCGGAAGAACACGATTTTCACCAACGTCGCCCTCACGCCCGATGGCGGTGTGTGGTGGGAGGGCATGACCGACGAGCCGCCCGCGAAGGCGATCGACTGGCAGGGCAATCAATGGACGCCCGAGATCGCGAAGGAGAAGGGCATGAAGGCCGCGCATCCGAACTCGCGCTTCACCGCGCCGGCGTCGCAGTGCCCGACCATCGATCCCGACTGGGAAAAGCCGGAAGGAGTGCCCATCAGCGCGATCATCTTCGGCGGTCGCCGCGCCACGACGATGCCGCTCGTGTATCAGGCGTTCAACTGGAGCTGCGGCGTGTACATGGGCGCCACGATGGGCAGCGAGATGACCGCCGCCGCCGCGGGCACCATCGGCAAGGTGCGCCGCGACCCGATGGCGATGCTGCCCTTCTGCGGCTACAACATGAGCGACTACTTCCGCCACTGGATCAGCATGCAACGCTCACTCACCGCCACGCCGCGCATCTTTAACGTGAACTGGTTCCGCAAAGACGCCGATGGCAAATTCCTCTGGCCCGGCTTCAGCGAAAACATGCGCGTGCTGAAATGGATCGTGGATCGCGCGAACGGCCACGGCATGTCGAAGGAAACGCCCATCGGCTGGGTGCCCAACTACAAGGACATCGACTGGACCGGGCTCGATTTCTCTGAGGAGAAATTCAACGAGTTGCAACACTTCGACCGCGCCGCGTGGCGTCAGGAGATCCTCTCGCACGAGGAACTCTTCATCGACCTGAAGAGCCACCTTCCGAAGGAGCTCATTTACGAGCGCGAGCTGTTGATTTGCCGGATGTAGTTCGTCCCCCTCTATCAGCGTCCATTTTGCCGGCGACGCCGGACAAGGGCGAGCGCCCCGAGGGCGAGCAACGCTGCGCTGCCGGGCTCTGGGACCGCTTGGACGCGAACATTATCGAGCAGCACGGTGCTATCCGGGGCAAGACCCAGATTTGCCAGCGCGAGCGTCGCGGATGTGCCGGTTGCGACGAAATCAAAGTCGAGGTGGTAGTAGGGATTTGTTCCGCCGACTTCCGATATGCTGCCGTTGAATGCGGTGAGTCCGTTGATTTGGAAAAGCGCGGTCGGGTCGTCACCACTCCGCGCGTTGTAGTCGAGCGAAAGGCGGTAGGTTTGGCCGGGAGTGAGGCCGCCGAGGACTTGCTCGATTCGCATAGCCTGTTGCAAACCAACGACGTTGCCGCCATCCGGAATGAGGCCGTTATCGGCAAATGGATTTCCGGAACCGTTGGAGCCATTGATTGCGATACCTCCCCCTCCCGTGCGAGTCCATCCGGCGATGACGTTCGGGCCGCCGACATAGCCCGGAAAACCAAAGCTGTTGCCGCTCGCCTCAAAGCTCGGATTTGCAATCACGATGTCCAGTGCGGTGCGCCGGATGACGGAAATACCGTCGATTGCGAGCGATGCATCGCCGCCTGCAAAGGCCGTGCTGCTGATGGTCAGGTCTCCGGATGCCGCATTGGCAGTCCACGGCAGATTGACGAAATACCAAGGCAGTGTGCGACTGCCTCCAGCCTCCACCGGAGTGAGCGGCTGGTTCGTCAGCAATGGAGTCCCGCCAAGAGAAACGGAAACAGACGGGATGTCTCCGCAGCATGCGCGGGCATTTGCGAAGCCCTGCACCCAATACACGTCGCCGAGGCTAAACCCACTCAGCGACTGCGAGAGCGAACCGGTTCCTTGAATGAATGCGACCTGATCGTTGTCAGGGTAGATGCCATTGTCGGCAAAGGCGCTGCCTGCGCCCAGAGTGAGACCATTGACGCCACGCCCGCCTGTCCCGTTCCAACCGGTGATTGCGGCGGGATTTGCGCCGCCGATGTAGCCCGGGCCGGCTGGGAAATTGTCAGCTTGAAAGCTGGGATTGACGACATTGATGCTGTCGCCGGCAATTGCGCGGGCGGCGAGGACTGATGCACTTAGAGCGAGGATCAGGTGTTTGTTCATTCTTACGGGAAGGTGTTGTGGTCAGGATTGTTCGAGCAGGGCGTTTGCCTTTGAAAAATTAATCAAACTAAGCGCGCTTTCGCAAACTTATTTTTGGGCCATGAATTGAAAGCGGCCCGCGAGACTTCGCCGAGTTATCCGCAAAGAACGGGCAGCGGGATTCGGTTTACCCAGCCCGGCATCTTTACATCCAAAGTTTCGTAATTTGCTTCTCTCCATCGTCGCAGCTTCGTCCGCATACGCGGCTCCGGAAAGCGTGTTTCGTTCACGTGGCCTGCTGATGTGCCGGCGGATGGATTCTGGGCAAACCCTCATTATCTCGTGCAAATCGGCGGATATGATCAGCCGATTTCCATTGATGGCGTGACGGTGAATGTCGGGAAAGAAGGGTCTCCGGCCTACGTGCCCCGCCGCGAAGTCGAGGTGGTGGCGGAATGCACAAATCTGACCGGATGGGAAGGCACTGCGGGCAATGCGTACGAAAAAGGCGCGACGGCGCAGATGGCGGCGCATGTTTCGGATCCCGGCACGCAACCGCGCGACGTGACGGTGCGCTGGCAACTCGCGGGCTCCCAGGGCGAGCAGCTGGTCTCCGCGCCGCTCGGCAAGAAGGCAACGCTCGCGCCGGGCAATGAGCATTCAGCGACGAAGCCGGATTTCCGCGAGCGCGGCGGCGGCTCTTTTGCCGGGAGGGAGCAGATTTTACAGAGGTATCAGCGCATCGGCGACGGCGTGCCTGGCTTTGGCACCCGCGCACCGCACAGCGCGAAAGAAAATGCGCGTTTTCTCCGCACTGCCGGACTCACATTTGAAGTGAGCTTCGCCGCGCCGAAAAGCGGCACCTGCAATATCACCGGCACCGCCAGCAACACACGGTGACACGAACGCCTGCGTTCGTGAGGGTGTCCCGGACGCCTCGTCCGGTGCTGCCCGCAATGGGCAAAAGCTCCGTTTCCACTTCACCCGGCTCATCGGTGAGCGGCTTCGCCGCTTGGGGGTTCCGGACGGGGCGTCTAGGACACGATCACGAGCGCGGCGCTCGTGGCACGCCGCGATGACGCGCTTTGTCCGTGTTTCACTTTTAGTCACACCCTCACTCATGAGACATGCGCCTCGCTCATTTACAGGATCAGCTCCATCGGCTACACAAAGGCAATGATCGCTCGCATCCTTTTATTCTGCCTCGTTTCGCTAAACCTCGCCATCGGGGCGTCGCCTTCGCTCGTAATCATCGACGCCGGCCACGGAGGTAAGGACAGCGGCGGCTCGGGCTACGGTTTGGTCGAAAAAAACCTCACGCTCGATACCGCAAAACGGCTCCAGTCAAAGCTCACCAAAGCGGGCATCCGCAACGTCATGCTCCGAAGCTCTGATACGTTTATCGAACTTGATGACCGTGTTGCCATGGCAAACAAATACAGGGCGCGCGATGCGGTGCTGGTTTCCATTCACTTCAACGCCGTCGGCGGAGGTGCCCCGCATGGGACCGAGACATTCTTCTGGCGGCCCGATGCCACCGCCCTCGCCGCCCGGATTCAAAAAAACGTCTCCCGCCAAACGGGCTTCACCGACATCGCCATCAACCGCCGTCGCCTGCGTCTTACACGCAACCCGGAGATTCCCGCCGTTCTGGTCGAAGGCGCATACATGACCAACGCTGGCGACGCAAAAAAACTCGCCACCCCCGCCACCCGCGACGCCATCGCCCAGGGCATCTGCAACGGCATTTTGGAGCTGAAAAAGTTTGGCGAAAAAGGAATCCAGCGTGTCCCCGAAATCGCCAGTCCCCTCTCCCGTCGCGACGACCCGCCGGACGGAGGAAAGCGGATGCGGATCAACTACTGATACCGTCTCGCAAAGATAATCAGACCGAAGAGGGAGGACTACGAAGGGCTCGAAGGACGCGAAGGAGAGCGCTCCATTTCCGTGTCAACTTCGCGTCCTTTGCGCCCTTCGTAGTCATTTTGTTTTTGGAGGATCGTATGGAGTCAGCCTCCAGTTCCTAGCCTCCCACCTCGCGAGTTGGGCTACCCTGAGGGACTCGCAGTCTTCGCGGCTTGCTCCTTTTTCCAATCGACCCACAACGCGTTGAACGCAGCATCGCTCATCCCTTTTCCGAGCTTTAGCCGGAGCGCGATCCTTGCGAGCAGCTCTTTGCGAATGTCCTGAAGAGGTCTTCCAGTGACATCGACTTCGCCAAACGCCGGGTCGATGAGTTTGCCGTCCGAGTTGACTGACAGCTTCATGCCGTCTTTTGGGAATGCGGGAGGCGGCTCGGCGGCATCGGTGTAGTTCAGCGGCGGCGGGACCGTGAGCGTGAATGATTCGCCGGGCTTTAGCTTTCGTGTGTCCTCGATGGATGGAATCACGATTATCGCATGCTCTGCCACAGGAACGTCCGGCTTTTTGCCACTGCGGACTTCAGTTAAATCCACAGCGTCGGTCTGACCTTCCACCACCGGGCCGAATCGGACTCTATTCGCGTTGAGTGGGACACTCGATTCGCGAGTTTTTCCATTACGATCGATAAGTTGGCGGTTTTCCACGATGTTGTTCCCGGTAAAGGCCCTCCGAATTTCTACCGCGGAAAGATCACCATTCTTCGTTGGTCCGCCGGCCGCATCAATAATCGCGAGCGCAGTCCGAGGGACGGCTTCCGGCACGATAAAAACTCGCGGCTTTTCAAATTCACCATCAAGATACACGACGAAGTCGTTCGGGCCTCCTGCGTATGCGACGGTGACTTTCGTCAAAATCCCGATCGGCGCGAGATTCTTCGCGGTGGCTTTCCGGAGGTATTCCCCCGATTCAGCGAGCGACATCCCGGCTACGGCGTGTGTCCCAAGAACGGGAATCTTCACTTTCCCATCCGCATCGATAGCGAACCGTCCATCAAGTCCACGCACGGGTTCGAAGCGAATAACCAAAAAGTCGCCGGGTTGAATCTTCGCATCTGCTGGTTTCAGGGCTCCTGTCTTGGGAGCTTCGGGCTGTTTTGATTCGGGCCGCGGTGCATTCAGCGCTTTCGTCAGTTCGGCGTAGATCGCCGCAGGAATCTTACTTTCTGCAACGGCAGCAAACTTCGTCTCTTTGACTTTCGATTGAACGTCGATGTCGAAACGACGGAGTGCGCCATCCTCGCTCAGCCACAGAATACCGGAGCCCTGCTCCCATGCGAATGCAGAATGGCTAACACCCCGTGCGAGTTCAATCGTGTATCCCTGCCGCATGGTAATTTCAGTCGGCCCGTTGATCCTCACCACATCGCCATTTTCGTCGCGGAAGATCTTCGTGGTGGGGTCAAGAGGCTTGTGCTGAGGCGAAAAACCAATTTCTGCGATGGGCCTCGCTGCTCCATAGACAGTTCGATTCCCGAGAATGAGCCTTACGTCGTCATCGAGTTTGTATCGGCCCGACACTACCGCGGTGCGGATCTCGGCCTCGTCTAGCTTTGCCACCGCGAGCTTTTTGACAAGCGCGCCAAGCTTTTCCAAATCCGCCTTGTCGCGCAGCGGCATGTTCTTATCGAGTTGCTCAGGCTCGCCTTGGTCGCGCAGGATGAAGACGCGTCCTTTGGTATTGAGGTCGTATTCCTTGCCGTCGAGGATGAGCGTGCCGGGGGCGTCGGATGTGTATTTGAGCGCGACTTTTCGCTTGTCCACGTTTTGCCCGGCGGCCTTGGTTTTCTCGGCGTCCACGAGGTGGATATTGCCTTCGATGCTCCATTTACCGTTATCGGCGGAACTCTCGCTGAGGCCTGTGGAGATGAAGCCTTCGTGGATGAGGACAAAGTTCACGTCCTTCTCGGTCTGGTAGGCGACGGCGGCGTATTTCTCGTTCCATTGCCGGGCCTGGATTGGGACGAGGTCTGCACGGATGTCGGGGAGCCTTGGCGCGACCGCAGATCCGGTTTTCTCCGATGACTGCGAGACCGTATCGGACGCGGTTCCTTGCGCTTCGAACACCTTCTTGAAAGCTCCGTTGATATCGGACGGAATCTGCTCGGCGTTCGTTGCGTCAAACAGCGTCACCTTCACGCCGGAAAGTGAACTGAAGTAGAAACTCCGTATCACGCCGTCTTCGCTGAGCCACAGAATCCCCGAATCCAACTCCCAGGCGAAAGCCCAACTGCGAGCACCTTGCGCGCGGTCGATTTTGTAAGGCTGGCGAAGCGTCACCGTCTTCTCCCCGTCCACGCGGACGACCTTGCCTTTGTCGTTCTTGAATATCTTAGCGCCGGGCTCCGGGGGTGTTGGGACGGAGGGAAGTTCTATGGTCGCCGCGTCGTGCTGTTTTCCGTTGATCCGCTGCCGCGTGACGGAAAGATTTACATCCCCGCCGAGTTTGTATCGCCCCGGCTCGACGGCGGTTTTGATTGAATCCGGAACGCTTTGCTCACCCGTCGTGTCGTCGGAATTTTCGCGTTTGGCATTCGATCCTTGAGGAGTCGAACGTGCCGCAAGATCACTTGAATACTGTTCGCGCAACGCTGCGGACCGTTCACCCAAGGCTACAACGGACCGCCCACGCAACGCTTCGAAATACGAACCCTGGGCTCCATAAAAAATGTGTGATGGAATAGACCCGCCCTCGAAAAGCCGCTTCATCGCTTCATACCGTTCCTTCGCCTCGGTAACCTTGGTGTCCGTGAGAAATTTCGAAGTCGCATCAGGCAGTATGATGGAACTCCTCGTACGGCTTTCGAGCTTGTCGACGAGATCCTTATCAAGTTCACCAGTAACATTGGTTCGGTAGTCCGGAGAAGCGGGTGCGGCACTCGGAGAGCTTAGCTTAGGCTCCGTAAGTCTCCGGTAATCCCACAGCGATTCCGCTTCGGCCCGTTTTGGCGCATCACCATCGTTCCTTTCACGATTCGATGCGGTGGAAGCCTTCACGATTCGGAAGCCACAGGTGTTCCCAGTTGGATTGGTTGTGCTGGCAGTGAGCATTAGCGCCATTTTTTCAGTGAAGTTCCAAGCTCCTCCGCGGACGATTCTCCGCCCTGAACCCACGGGATCTTCGTCGGAGGTCCATTGCCAAACGTTGCCGGTCATATCGAACAAACTAAGGGCATTCGCAGGAAAGCTACCGACCGGAGAGGTGAATGGAAACTCGTCGCGGTACCCAGCGATTCGTGGCTGTTTCTCCGGAACCTCTTCGCCGCCATAGTTCCCAAAGTTCTTTGGCGGTGGCCAATTGCGCCCCCATGGGAACACTTGTTCGTCGCTATCGGGGTCCGAATTGCGAGGATCGTTCTCCGGCCATTCGCCAGCAGCCAATCCCCACTCCACGTCGGTCGGAAGGCGGTATGCCTCATTTGCTTTGAGCAATCCTTTCTCGCGCTCGACCTTCGTGAGCCATTCACAAAATGCCACTGCATCTTCCCAAGTCACGTTGACGACCGGATGCTCGGGCGTCTGCGGAAAGCCAGGCGCTTTCCATTTTCCATCACGCGGCTGTGCAGCGGCGAAAAGCTCGTACTCTTTCACGCGAACGAGATTTCGGGCGAAGTCTGCTTTGCCAATGAGCACGAACTCCATGCCGAGGGAATTTGTAAAGGAAATGTGCGGCGTGGCGTTGGGCTTGATCGTGATGACCGGCGGGAGTGCGAGGATTTGTTTCGCGAGGGTTGCCATCGCGGTTCCATTGGGGATTGCGGGTGGAAAAAGTGCGAGCTGCCGGGCAGCGCCACTTTCACCGAGCAGGATCACGCGGCCTTTTGTGAGGTCGTAGGCGACTGCATCAATGGTGACTGTATCAGGCTTGTCGTGACTTCGCAGGAACGTAAATACGTGGCCGTCGAGCACGGTGATACTGCCCGCGTCGGTCCACGCAGTGGCCTCGCGATTGCTTGTAGTCGATGCTTTGCATTTCCCCCATGCGAAGAGGATCAGTCCGGCCTTGTTCGATTGCTCTTCGTAGGAGGAATACGTCGTCGCGCCTTGCGGAAAGGCAGTCGGGTCCATCACGTAAATATCGGCTGCGTGCGGATAACCAGCGGCAGGTTTCTTCGGCGCATCCGCCGCCCGCAGCATCGCGACTGGCAGCGCGATGGCGGCTCCGAGGACGAGCGCGGCGATTGCAAGGGCGCGGGTGACTCCGTTGCGGTTGAGCTTTTCGCTCAGCACGGCCATGAGGCGGCCTTCGAGCGAGGATTTGCGGGCCATGGCGAGTCCGCAGGCGCTCGTCCAGCGCGCGGGCGAGAGCCGCGTGGCGACGTTGAGCAGATGCTCGGCGTAGGCGGATGGACGCACGCCGCTGGCGAGGACAAGGTCGTCGCAAGCACGCTCGCGCTCGGCGTGGAGGCGCCATGCGGCGAGCCACACGAGCGGGTTCCACCAATGCAGCGCGCAGGCGATTTGTGTGAGCCATTGCACGAGTGTGTCGCGGCGTTTGATGTGCGCGAGTTCGTGCAGGAGCACGGAGAAAAGCTGCTCGTCGCTCCACTTGCGGGCTTCCACAGGCAGCATGAGTCGCGGACGGAAAACGCCCCACACCACAGGAATCGTGCGTTTTTTATCGAGCAAAAGCGTGACACGCTGGCGGATGCCGAGACGCTTGCAGGCATCGGCAAAAGCAGCGGCGATCTTTTCATCGGGTGGCGCAGTGAGCGCGGGGCAATGCCGCGCTGCACGGCGTAGCAGCAAGTGCGCAGCGAGAAGTCGCACGGTGAGGAACGCAAAGCCAGCGCACCACGCAAGCGGCAGCCACTCGCGCCAAGTAGTGGACTGATGTGGAATGCGCGGCGCGGCGGGAGCCACTGACGCGCCGGCAACAGGGAGCATAGCAGGCGCGGCGAGCGAAGCGGAGTTTTCCTCGGGCGCTAGGTCTTCGGCGATGGCAACGGGTTCTTCATAGGCCCTATGCGCCTTATAGGGCGTATAGGGCCTATTCTCCGGGGGCGCTGCGACCGCACCACCCGCCCACTGCGGCAATGCCCGCCACTGCGGAAGCGCCACCGAAAACAAGGGCACCACGAGCAACGCCACAATCGCCACGAGCCACACCAAATGCCGCGCTGCTGCGGATGCGCGCCACATCGCGATTGCAACAAGCGCGGCAGTCGCCAAGAGCACCGCGCCTTTGAACGCCGAGTCGAAAACGAGTGGCATGAGCGCGCCGAACAGCGCCGCTGAAGGGAACAAGTAGCGGTTCATTTTAGCGCCCCTCCTTTTTCGCCTGGTCGATCAGCTTCACGAGGCGGGTGCGCTCGGCAGCGGAAACCTTGTCTTTCCGGCCGACGAGATGCGCGGCAAGCGCGTCTTCCAGCGAGCCGCCGAAGAACGTCTCCAGCACCCGCTGGAATGCACTTTTGCCCGCCTCGGACTTCTCTTCCGTGGGCGCATAGACGACCTCGCGGCCCTCTTCGCTCCGCTTGAGATGCCCCTTTTCTTCGAGGATGTGCATCATGCGGCGCACGGCCATCGTCGTGGGTGGATCGGGAAGATTTGCGCATATTTTATTCACGGTTGCTTCGCCGTTGGCAAAGACGATGTCCATGATTTGGCGTTCGCGGCGGCTGAGGTTGGTTGGATTTGGCATAATAGAAATTGAACCGTTACGCTAATTGTTTAGCGGACTCTGGACAGGCCGCAAGAAAAAGCGTTACTTTTTTAATCTCGCTGCCTCGCACTACCATCGACACATGGGATTCCGCGCTCCGCAGGCGACTACCTCAGCCCGTCGCAATCCGTCACCTACAATGGGCGGTCAACCCAACTTCATCAACCGTTTCGCATTTTGAGAAAGCAACTTCCGCTCGATATCCTTGCCCGGCGAAAGCCTGCGGATAGCCGCAATCATTTGCGCGCCGCTACATTTTTCGCCTTCTCCCAGCGAATCGTTGCAGTCGCTCCCAAACATCAGCTTGTCAGCGTGTCGCGCGATAAAACCTCGCGCGTGCTCCTCATCGCGCAGCAGCGCGTTCAAGCCCGAGCCTGCGCTCATGTCGGCGAAGAAATTCGGGTAGTCGGCGAGATACTTGTCCGTCAGCCCGCCCGGCGTCACCGGGCCCTCCGGATAGAGCACCGGTTGCTCCGCCTTCGCATCGATGTTTGCCCAGAACGTCTGCGCGTGGCCGATGAAGTTCACTTTGGGGAACTTCTCCAGAATCCGCGGGAAGCGCTCGTAGCTCGTATTGTATCGGCCAAACTGAAAGTGCAGCAGCACCGGCACGCCGAATTCCTGCGCGATTTCCGCAAGCATGGCCACCGCCCGCGAGTCCGCATCGACCATGAATTTCTGCTCGCCGATGCCCTTTGCGCCAGCCTTCAGCGTGCGCTCCAATTCCGCACGGGCGTCGCTCAGATACGGCACTTCGTTGGCGAAAAATGAGTATTCTTTCGGCAGGCGGCGCGACACTTCCATCACGCGATCATTTCCTCCGCACATAGCCTCCAGCCCGAAGAACCGCCCCGCCGGCAGCAACACCGTATGCGTCACGCCCATCTTCCGCTGATGCGCGACAAGCTGCTCGTCCGTCCGCCCGGAATAGTCCGTGTGCTGATGAATATCGATAATCGGCTCCGGCTCCGAAGCGTGACCGAGCGCAGCGGTGGCGGTGGCGAGGAGGAACTGGCGGCGTGTGAGCGGGTCCATGTCGGACACTGCGCACCCCATGATCGATGCGCCACCCAAAAATCGCTCGGGACCGTGCATGATTCCGTTTTGAGTCTTGCAAACCGCCGCCGCCCGTCGCACAAGACTGCCCCCATGCATCGTAGATGTTCATGTTTTGGTTGCGGCTCCGACACACGGCCCTCCGGCGGAGAATCCATCCCCACACCGCCTGCCATCGGGAGCGAAGATCCTCTCCGTCAGGGCGTATGTGAATGACACGGTTGCGGGAGTGAACCTGAGGGTGCAAAATCTCAGAAAAATTAGCACGGGCTTCAATTCCGTTGAGAGTGCGATCGACTTCGAGGCGCTCGCAGGGTCGAGTGGCTACTTCAAGCAGACCGCCAATGTTGACCTGATCATCGCCGAAGACAGTGCCGATCTCCTGGTCATCTACACCGTAGGCGGTAACTAGCCGGGCAACGGTACTCTCGCAGTGCAAAACATCACGGTCGAATGGCGCATGCCATAGTCTGAACCGCGCGAACGACGTCCCGGATCGAAGCAGGATGCCGCCATCGAGGTGAAATAAGAATGGGAGTGGTTCCGATCCGTCGGGACCACTCCCTGTGTTTTTTGTCCGCGCACGATCACCGACTCGATGCCGCTCGCGATGCCGCCGGGATTCCATGCTCTCAAACTTTCTCGCCACCGCACGCGTGACGGTGCAGCGTCAGTTCATGCGCTGGCTCGCTTTTCTTTCCGTCCCGGTCCTTGCGGCGACTCCCGTTGTGGAGGAGCTTCCTCGGGTTCCTGCCACTTCGCCGGAACAGGCGACGGCGAATCTCGTGGTGCGACCGGGTTTCCGTGCGGAGTTGATGGTCTCGGAGCCGCTGGTCGTGGACCCGGTGGCGATGGCGTTTGATGAAAACGGGCGGCTGTTTGTCGTGGAAATGCGCGACTACTCGGAACGCCGCAACGAAAAGCTGGGGCGCGTAAAACTGCTCGAAGACGCGGATGGCGACGGCCGTTTCGACAAGGCGCACGTCTTTGCCGAGGGACTGCCGTGGCCGACGGCGGTGACGTGCTGGGACGGCGGCGTGTTCGTCGCGGCGTCGCCGGAGCTGCTCTATTTCAAGGACACGGACGGCGACCACCGCGCGGATGTCCACGCTTTTGTGTTCACGGGATTTGGGAATCTCGCGGATAAACTGAACGTGCAGGCGCTGCCGAATTCGCTGCAATGGGGGCCCGACCAGCGCATCCACGGCGCGCTCGGCGGCAACGCAGGTCGCGTAGAAAACTTCGCGCTGCACGGCTCGCCCAAGGTCGAACTGCGAGGGCGCGACTTCTCGTTCGACCCGCGCAAAATGGACCTCCGCCCGGAAAGCGGCGGCGGGCAGTGGGGCATGACCTTTGACGATGCGGGACGAAAATTCGTCTGCTCGAACAGCCGCCACATCATGCAGGTGTTGTTCGACGATCGCTTCGCCGCAGCGTCGAAGACTCCCCTGCCCGCGCCCGCAGTGGATATCGCCGCGGACGGACCGCAGGCGGAGGTTTTCCGGCTGAGCCCCGACGAGCCGTGGCGCGTCGTCCGCACGAAATGGCGCGTGGACGGCACGGTGAAAGGGCTCATCGAAGGCGGCGGGCGCGCGAGCGGCTATTTCACCAGCGCGTGCGGAATCACCATTTATCGCGGCGACGCGTGGCCGGCGGAGTTTCGCGGGAATGCATTCATCGCCGACTGCGGGAGCAATCTTGTGCACCGGAAAGTCCTGCGCGGCGACGGCCAACTCACGGCGGAGCGCGCGGCGGACGAGAAGCACAGCGAGTTTCTCGCGAGTCGCGACAACTGGTTCCGCCCGGTCGGATTCGCCAACGCGCCGGACGGCTGCCTGTGGATTGCGGACATGGCGCGTGAAGTCATCGAGCATCCGTGGTCGCTCCCCGAGCCCCTGAAATCGAAGCTCGACCTCAACTCCGGCAACGATCGCGGTCGCATCTGGCGCATCGTTCCCGATGGCGCAAGACTCCGCCCCGCGCCCAAGCTCGGCAGCAGCAGCAATGCGGAACTCATCGCAATGCTGGAGCACCCGAACGGCTGGCATCGCGACACCGCCGCGCGCCTGCTCCACGAGCGACTGCCCGCCGAACCTGCGCCCGCCGTCGCCGCGATGATGGCAAAGCGCACGCCGAAAAACATCACGCCCGCCGCCGCGAAAGGCGCAGCCGTGGACTACGTCGCACCAAAGCCGAACGCAACACGAGCCGAGGCTGTCGCGCAACTCCGCCCCGCGCTGACGCTCGCCGGCGATGCGCAAAAAGGCCGCGCGATTTTTGCCGAACGCTGCGCCGTCTGCCACCGCTTCGGCGTCGCGGGCAGCGCCGTAGGGCCGGACCTCGACGCTTCCGCAGCCGCGGGACGCGAGAAGCTGCTCGGCAACATTCTGGAGCCTTCGCGCGAAATCACCGCGGGCTTTCCGCTCGGCATCGTCACGCTGAAAACCGGTGGGACACTCGCGGGAATCCTCGCCAACGAATCGCCCGCCGGAGTCGTGCTCCGAATGCCGGGAGCAGCCGAACGCGCCATCGCAACCGCCGACATCGCGAAGATCGAACGCCCCGCACAATCGCTCATGCCCGAAGGAATCGAGACCGGCATGACCGCGCAGCAGATGGCGGATCTACTGACTTTCTTGGCACCCCATTGACACGCCCGGCATGGCCCTCTTTCGTTCCGCAGTGACTTTCCTCTACAGCGCTGCAATTCCTTTTCCACTCATGATGACCATAGACCTGCGGAGCGATACCGTCACTCAGCCGACACCAGCGATGCGCGAGGCGATGGCCCATGCGGAAGTCGGCGACGATGTTTTTGGCGACGATCCCACGGTGCTGCGCCTCGAAGCGCGCGTAGCGGAACTCCTCGGAAAAGAGGCCGCCCTATTCACGACCTCCGGCACATTGGCCAACCAACTCGCGCTGCGTGCCCATACCGAACCGGGTGATGAGATCCTCGTCGATGGAAACGCCCACATTTACTACTACGAGAGCGGTGGACCCGCCGCGCTCGCCGGCGTCATGTGTCGCTGCCTGCCGGGTGTTCGCGGAGTGTTTACCGGTGCAGATGTAGAATCCGCGCTCCGTCCGATGGATCAGCATTTTCCGCCCACCAAGCTCGTGTGTGTGGAAAACACGCACAACCGCGGCGGCGGCATCGTTTGGCCGATCGAGCGCATCTGTGAAGTGGAGGAAGTGTCCCGTCGTCACGGATTGCGCCTGCATCTCGACGGCGCGCGGCTTTGGAACGCATCCATCGCAACCGGCATCTCGGAGCGTGAATACGCAGCGCACTTCGACTCGGTGAGTGTGTGTTTCTCAAAAGGGCTCGGAGCCCCCGTCGGGTCCGCGCTCTGCGGGACGCGGGACTTCATCCAGCGGGCAAGGCGGTTTCGGAAAATGTTCGGCGGAGGCATGCGACAGGCGGGCATCATCGCTGCCGGCGCCCTTCACGCGCTGGAGCATCATCGAGCACGTCTCGCGGAAGATCATGCAAACGCGCGAGCGCTCGCAGACGGATTGAGCCGTCTGCCGGGACTCGAACTCGATCCCGCCACCGTGCAGACGAACATCGTGATGGCCCGGGCGCTCACGATGCCTGCACCCGAGCTTGCCAAAAAGCTGACGGACTCCGGGCTTCGCATCCTGGCGCTGGGCCCTCAAACCATTCGCGCAGTGACGAACTTGATGGTCGCCGCGGCGGACATTCCACGGGCGATCGATATCGCGAGCAGTGTGATGGGGAAATAGGTCGCGACCTCGCCCTACTTCGCTGCCTTGATTTCCACGATGTCGTGCGGCGCGCTCTCTCGCTGGCCGGCGCTGGTGACCTGGATGTAGCGGGCTTTTTCGCGGAGCTCTGTGAGATTGCGCGCACCGAGGTAGCCGAGTCCGCTTTGCACTCCACCTGCGAGCTGCGTGAGGACAGTCTCGACGGGAGGGCTGACTTCCTTCACGGCCTCGACGCCTTCCGCCGTGACTTTGCGTCCGGCGTCCTTGTTGCTGTGGCCGTACCGCGCGGCGCTGCCCGCCTGCATCGCGGCTACGCTTCCCATTCCGCGATATTGTTTGAAGAGCTTGCCGTTGATTTCCATGATTTGTCCGGGCGCCTCCGGACAACCGGCGAGCAGTCCGCCGCACAGCACTGCGTTGGCGAGCGTCAGCGCCTTGACGATGTCGCCGCTTTTCACGATTCCGCCGTCCGCCACGATGGTCGCGCCTTTTGCCTGCGCTGCGCGGCTGGCTACGTAAAGCGCGGTGAGCTGCGGGATACCGACTCCAGCGACGACGCGCGTCGTGCAGATCGAGCCCGGCCCCTGTCCGATTTTGATGATGTTGGCACCGCACTCGACGAGGAATTCAACGCCTGCGCCGCTCGTCACATTGCCCGCGATGATCGGCAAATCCTTATGCTCGGCGCGAATGAGCTTCACGATATCGCCCACGCCGCTGCTGTGCCCGTGTGCGGTGGAGACGGCAATCGTGTCGCACCCGCGCTCCACGAGCGCTCCCACGTGGCCGAGAATACGGTCGCTATCCAGCGAGCCGTCCGTTTTCCGCATTCCTACGAGGCTTGCACCGCAGAGCAGGCGGAACTTCGAATCCCGTGCGGGTTTGAACTGCGAGCCGCGTTCGTGGAGGATGCGCTCAATGTCCGAAAGCGTGAACAGCCCGCGGAGAACGTCGTCATTTCCCACGACGAGCAATTTATGGATGCCCATGTGCTCGGTGAAAAAACGGTCCGCCACAGCGATGGGATCATTGCCAAGTTCATCTTCGTGAATCGTCTGAACCTGCGAGCGCGGAATCATCGCGTCGCCGACCTTGCGCGAGGCATACCGGGGGCGGACGGTGTGACCGGGAAGCAGGCCGATGAGCACGTTTGCTTCGTCCACCACAGGGAATGTGCTGAAGCCAAACCGCCGCTCATCGATGATGGCAAGCACATCGCCGATCAACTGCGAGGGCTGCACTTTGATCGGATCCTGAATGAGCCCGTGGACGTTGTTTTTCACCCGCGAAACCTCGGAGAGCTGCTGACGCTCGGACATGTTGCAGTGGATGAGCCCGAGCCCGCCGGCCCGCGCCATGGCAATGGCCATGGGCGACTCCGTGACGGTGTCCATATCCGCTGAAATGATGGGGAGATGAAGCGGGAGTCGCTCGTGCAGGACACTGTCGAGCTTCGTCTCCCGCGGCAGAACGTCGCTGTAGAGAGTGGCGAGCGTCACGTCGTCATACGTGAGCGCCGTGTGAGCGACGGAAGGGAAAAACTCGTCGGCGGTTTTGTAAAATTGAGCGTCTAGAGCAGCCATGTCGGACAATGCCAGAACACCCCGCCGAGAGGAAAGATTTTTTCTACCCGGCCAGCACGACGTTCGCGACGGCGTAGTGCTCGCTATGGCTGAGGCTCAGTAAAATCTGCGTTACGCCCCTCTCCTTCGCGGTCTCTGCGGCCGTTCCATGCAGGACAATAAATGGCGCGCCAGCTTCCGTGCGGCACACTTCGATATCGAGCCACGAGACGCTTGCCCCGATGCCCGTGCCGAACGCTTTCGCCACCGCTTCTTTCGCGGCGAACCGCGCGGCGTAGCTCCGGGATGGTTGCCGGTGTTGGTCGCAGTAACCTTGTTCGCTGGGAAGAAAAACGCGGTTGATGAACGGCTTCCCCTGCCGCGAGATCGCTGCCTCGATCCTGCTGATCTCGACGATGTCCACGCCGATGCCTTTGAGGAATGGAGTCACGGCGGTTCAGCGCATGAGCGCAATCATCTCGCGCACGGCGGCGTCGAGTCCCGTGAAGACCGCCCGACAGACGATGCTGTGGCCGATGTTCAGTTCCACGAGATGCGGGACCGTGCGAATGAGCGCGATGTTGGTGTAATTGATCCCGTGACCCGCGTTCACTTGCAGTCCGAGCGAGTGTGCAAATTCGGCAGCTTCGCAAATGCGCGCGAGCTCTGCGGTCTGCGCGTCGCCTTGTGCGTTGGCAAATGCGCCGGTGTGGAGCTCGACCATTTCCGCGCCCATCAAATGGGATGCGGTGATTTGCTCGGCGGACGGCTCGATGAACATGCTCACGCGAATCCCGCTCCCGCGAAGTTTATCCACGGTCGGGCGCAGCGCGTCGAACTGGCCGACGACATCCAGCCCGCCCTCGGTCGTGACTTCCTGTCGGTTTTCCGGGACAAGACAAACTTCGTCCGGCTTCACACGCAGGGCGATATCGAGAATCTCCGCGCTGTTGCCAATTTCGAGGTTCATCTTGGTCGCGAGCTTTTCCCGCAGGCGGAAAACGTCGGCGTCCTGAATATGGCGGCGGTCCCCGCGGAGGTGAATGGTGATTCCCTGCGCGCCGGCTTTTTCGCACACAGCAGCCGCAGCGAGCACATCAGGCTCGGCATTATGGGCGTCGATGTCCGCGACATAGCGCGCCTGACGGAGCGTGACGACGTGATCGATATTTACGCCGAGATGCATGGCTTAGTGGCGGAAATGGCGTATCCCCGTGAGGAGCATCGCCAAGCCGCGTTCGTTCGCAGCGGCGATGACTTCCGGGTCGCGTTGCGAGCCGCCGGGCTGGATGGCACACGTCGCACCAGCTTCCGCAGCGGCGATGAGGCCGTCGGCAAATGGGAAAAATGCATCGGAGCAAACCGCACTTCCCACGAGCGAAAGTCCGGCGTCTTTCGCCTTCGAGACGGCGATGCGCGAACTGTCCACGCGGCTCATCTGGCCTGCTCCGACGCCGAGCGTGCGGTCTTTTCCGGCATACACGATGGCGTTGGATTTCACGTGCTTCACGATTTTCCAGCCAAACTCCATCGCCGCGAGCTCATCGGCGGTCGGCGGCCGGACGGTGGCGACGTCCCGCTTTTCCTCTGCGTAGCAATCGCGATTCTGGACCAGGATGCCGCCGGCCACGCTGCGCATCAAAAAATCCTCTGCGCCCTTCGGCTCGGCGATTCTGCGGAGCTGACGCATCAGACGCAGGTTTTTCTTTCGCTGAAGCAGCGCACGCGCATCGGCGTCGAACTCCGGCGCGATGATCACTTCGCTGAAAATCTCGCTGATTGCCTCGGCGAGTCCGAGCGTGAGCGGACGATTGCAGACAATGATTCCGCCAAAAGGTGCCTGCTTGTCGGTCGCAAATGCTTTATCCCACGCAGCACGGAGGTCCGGGTCGCTGCCGACGCCGCACGGATTCGTGTGTTTCAAAATCGCGACGGTTGGCTCGCTGAACTCGTCCATGAGTTCTGCGGCGGCAGAGATATCGAGAATGTTGTTGTACGAAAGATCCTTGCCCGCGAGCTTCTCGAAGAACTCATCCCAGCGCCCATAGAGCGCGCCGCTCTGGTGGGAGTTTTCGCCGTAGCGCAGCTCCGTCACGCGGGGCATGCAGACGCTGAAGCCGCTGCAACATTCCTTTTCCTTGTTCAGGAAATTGGCAATTGCGCCGTCGTATTTCGAAGTGGTGACGAAGACCTTGATGCCGAGCCGCTCGCGCAGTTGCAGCGTCGTTGCACCCTCGTTGGCCTTCATCGACTCCACGACTTCGTCGTAATCGGAAGGGTCGGTGACGACCGTCACGCTGCGGTAGTTTTTCGCCGCGCTGCGGAGCATGGACGGGCCGCCGATGTCGATGTTCTCGATGGCTTCCTCCAGCGTCACGTCCGGCTTCGCGATGGTCGCCTCGAACGGGTAAAGATTCACCACGACGAGGTCGATGGCCTCGATTCCGTGCGCCTTGGCCTGCGCGACGTGTTCCTCGTTGTCGCGCAAGTGCAGCAGACCGCCGTGGACCTTTGGGTGGAGCGTCTTCACGCGCCCATCCATCATCTCGGGGAACCCGGTGTATTGCGAAATCTCCACACAAGAGATGCCTTCTTTAGCCAGAAGTTTGGCGGTCCCGC
>JAYUSJ010000169.1:0-18584 GCA_043755735.1 Verrucomicrobiaceae bacterium
TAACGGCCCGGCGAAGTCCAAGGAAAACGACAAAGGCGTTCCCGAAAAATATCGCAGTCACTACAGCATCGGTGAAACCGGCGGCCTGCGGGGACAAAAAACCAGTCTCTTCGAAGGAGGCGTGCGCGTGCCGTTCATCGTGCGGTGGCCGGGCCATGCTCCGGCTGGCTTGAAAAATGACGCCACGGTCCTGACGGCGGTGGATTTGCTCCCCACCTTCTGCGCCGCCGCCGGAGTCACCCCGCCGACCGAACTTGATGGTGAGAACCTACTTCCAGCACTCAAAGGCGAATCCGTCCAGCGCACCCGGCCCATTTTCTGGCGGACCAACGGCGATAAGAAGAACCCTGATTTCTGGCCTGATCTGGCGGTTCGCGACGGCGATTGGAAACTGGTGACGACCTTCGATGGCCAGCGGGTCGAACTCCACAACTTGAAATCGAACCGCGCTGAAGACGTCGCCAAAGATCAGTCAAAGGATCATCCCGAAATCGTCGCGCGCCTGACCAAGCAGGCACTTGATTGGAACGCGACGCTGCCCACCAAGGCAGATCCAAGCTGTTTGGCAAAACCACAAGAGAACGAGCCGAAGAAGCTCTCGGAAAAGGCCTCGCCCAAATCTGAAGCTCCCGCTAAAGACCGCAGCATTCCATTCAACCGCTGGGACACCAACAAAGACGAGTTTCTCACACTCGAAGAATACAAAGCCGGCAAAAACGGCGGACCTGATCTCGAAGCCCGTTACAAGCGCTTCGACAAAGACGGCGACGGCAAAGTCAGCCGCAAGGAGTTCGTCACGCCATCAGCAAAATAGCATTAGCCACCAATCAAAGACAATGAAACCAACTGCAATCCTAACCGCAGCGCTGCTGTGCGTCCTTTCGCCGTTCTCCTTCGCAAAACCGCTGAAGGTCTTCATCCTCGCCGGCCAGTCCAACATGGAGGGTCATGCGGCGATCAGCACTTTTGACTACATCGGCAAGGACCCGCTCACCGCACCCCTTCTCAAGGAGATGCGCAATCCCGATGGAACGCCACGGGTCTGTGACAAGGTCTGGATGTCCTATTTGACCGGCCCTTATGATGGCAGTGCAAATGGCGAGGGCCTGGGCAAGTTGACCGCAGGCTTTGGCGAACGTGGAAATAACCCCACCAAGATTGGCGGCAAGATCGGTCCCGAGTTCACGTTCGGGATTTATATGGAGAAACAGTTGAACGAGCCCATTCTGATTATCAAGACCGCCTGGGGCGGCAGGTCACTCAACACCGAGTTCCGTCCGCCCAGTGCCGGGCAATACAAGCTGCCCAAGGAGATTCAGGACCGGTGGGACAAGCATCCCCAGGGCGCCCACGGGATTCCCAAAGTCGAGGATCGGAAAGCGTGGCAGGATAAAAAGGATGCCGCCTCGGGTGTGTTTTACCGAATGATGGTAGAACATGTGAAAAAGGTGCTCGCAGATCCCAAGCGGGTTTGTCCGGAATATGACGAGAAGGCTGGCTTTGAACTGGCCGGCTTTGTCTGGCTTCAGGGTTTCAACGACCTGGTCGATGGGACGACTTATCCCAATGGGAACTATGATGAATACTCGCGCCTGCTGGCACACTTCATTCGGGATGTGCGCAAAGATCTTTCGGCCCCGAAGATGCCATTCGTGATCGGCGTGCTGGGTGTTGACGGTGATAAGAACGTGAATTTCCGCAAAGCCATGGCCGCGCCGGCCGACATGCCCGAGTTCAAGGGCAATGTAGTCGCTGTGGATACCGCCCCTTTCTGGGATCATGCCATCGCCGCCGCAGAACCCAAGAAGGGCGAGTACGACAAAATCGTCGGTATGGCGCACAAATTAAAAAAAGACGGCACTTTGGACGGGGAATGGAAATGGGAGAACTACTGGAAGCCGGTTGGCAAACCGCTGCCGGAGGAACGGACCTGGCGCTTCATGACGATTGAGCCCATGGAGAAGAAGGACAAGATGGAGAAATACACAGACAGGCGGTTCCGTGACATCACGCTGCCAGCCGGGATGGAGAATTGGTACAAGCCCGACTTCGATGACAGCAAATGGACATCCGGCAAGGCTCCCATCGGAAAGGGTGTCTGGAAACACAGCGGAGTCACCTTGGACAAATTCCCCTCAACATGGGGCGATGGCGAATTCCTGCTGATGCGCACAACGTTTGAAGTCGAAGACCTCAGCTTCGATTCCTATCGTCTCGCGATTTTAGCAAGACAAGGATTCCACGTTTATTTGAACGGCCAAAAGATCCACACCTACATCTGGTGGCAGGACAGTCCGCGTTACGGTTCCATCGTCCTTGGGCAGGAAAAGATCAAACACTTGAAGAAGGGGACGAACGTTCTGGCGGTCTATGCCAATGACCAGTATGACCTTAAATCCCCGGAACATTATGGCGCGATCGATGCGCGGATTGAGGGCATCACCAAAGCCGACCAGGAGAAGCTCGATCTGGCGTTGGAGGAAGTCCTTTCGCCCAAAGACAGAGAGGCCCTCAAAGGTGCTTCCAATGGCGGTTACCACTATTTCGGAAGTGCAAAGATCTTCGCGCAGATGGGCAAGGCATTTGCCGAGGCCTTGCTGGCTTTAAAGAAATAAAACAGTCACTGAACCCGAAAGTGCAGCGTCGATTGCAGCACTTTGGACAAGATGCCCGCCGCCCATACAGCCGAGACGGACTGTGCCACAATCTGCTGCGGCCACTCCGCCGCGATGTGCTCGTTCCATCGATTTGGTTACGCGGTCCAACTTGACGCCATCTACGTCACAGTCCAAGTGGGAAGAATTATCTATGTCGCTAAACTTTTCCAGATCGTGGGCTGCGGTGCTTGCCCTGCTGTTCCTGCCGTCGTCGTCCTTTGCTCATGGGGATTTGCACGAGTCGATTGATGCGGTCTCGCAGGTGATCGCTCGGGCTCCGGGCGATGCGTCGATGTGGCTGCGACGGGCGGAGTTATACCGTCAGCATAAGGATTTGCGGGCTGCGGAGGCTGATTATGCAAAGGCGGGCGAGCTGGACCCGAGGCTGGATGCTGTGGGGCTCGGGTTGGCTCGGTTGCGGTTGGCGCAGGGGCGCGAGCGGGATGCGCTGGGGTTGCTGGATGGGTTTGTCGCGAAGCAGCCGGATCATGCGGAGGGGCGTGCGTTGCGGGCGGAGATTTTGGAAAGACGCGGTTCGTGGAAGAAGGCGGATGCGGACTTGGCGGCGGCGGTGGCTGCTTCGACGGAGCCGCATTTTGTCACGCAGCGGGCGCAGCTTTTGGAGCGGCACGGCCAGCCGGAAGCGGCGGCGCGGTGTCTCGATGAGGCGAGCAAGCGGCGCGGGCGGTTGCCGGTGCTGGAGCAGCACGCGCTGGACATCGAGGAGCGGGCGGGCCTCACGGATGCGGCGCTGCGGCGGCTGGAGTTTTTCGCGGGCTGTGAGCCTCGCCCGGATATTTGGCTGGCGCGAAAGGCGCGGTTGCTGGGAAAGGCGGGACGTGGGGCGGAGGCGCGGGAGGCTTGGGGGAAAGCGGCGGCGGCGTTTGAGAAAACCCCGGCGGCCCGGCGTTCATCAGCGGCTAATCGCAAACTCGGTGCGGAGATCGCGGCGGGCAACTCACCGAAATAATTATGAGGCTTCTCCGATTTTTCCTGCTGCTTGTTGTGTTCACTGCGGCGTCGTACGGCCAGACGACGCTCATCATTCAGAACGGTTCTACTTGGCGCTATCTCGACGATGGCAGCGATCAAGGGGTCGCATGGCGTGCGATTGCTTTCGATGATTCTGCCTGGGCTTCCGGCCCGGCGCAGCTCGGCTATGGCGATGGCGATGAGGCGACGGTCACGGGCTTTATTGATACGGATGCGGTCACTACGGGCGTGCAGAAGAATGCGACGACGTATTTTCGGAAGACTTTCAATGTGGTGGATCCCGCGGCTTTTTTGTCGGTGCGCCTCACGCTGACACATGATGATGCAGGCGCGGTTTTCATCAACGGGACGGAGGTCGCCCGCACCACGAATCTGGTCGCAGCGGCGGCGTTCGATACGTTTGCGACTTCGGGGAGAAACGAAACGGCGGTTTGGGTTTTGCCGACGACGGTTGTCGTGGCGGGTGTGAATACCATCGCGGTGGAGATTCATCAGAGCGATGCTGGGAGTTCGGATGTGAGCTTTGATCTCGAACTCGCTGGACTTTCGGAGGTCACGCGTGGGCCTTATTTGAATAAGAACAACGCGGATGGAATGACCATCCGCTGGCGGACGGTGTCGGCGTCGGACAGCGTCGTTCGCTTTGGGACGACACAGGGTGCGCTCATCAGCAGCGTGACGGATGCGGCGGTGGCGACGAACCACAAAGTGCGGGTGGATGGTCTGCTGCCGGACACGAAGTATTTTTATTCCATCGGCACGAGCACGGGCCCGCTGCTCGGTGATGATGCGGATCATTTTTTCTTCACTGCGCCGGTTGCTGGAACGGATCGTCCAACGCGAGTGTGGGTGCTTGGCGATGCTGGCACGGCGAGCAGCGAACAGCGGCAGGTCCGCGACGCCTACTACGGCAGCCCGGCATTTAAGTATAACGACATGGTGCTGCTGCTCGGCGACAACGCTTACAACACGGGCACGGATTCGGAGTACCAGACCGCGCTTTTTGACATGTATCCGACGGTGTTGCGGCAGAGCCCGGTGTGGTCGTGCCTCGGCAATCACGAGACGGCTCAGGTCCGCACGGGGAGTTACGCGGGCGTCGCGTATTTCGACATCTTCAGTTTTCCAGACGTGGCGGAGTGCGGCGGCTATCCGTCGGGGACGGAGCGGTATTTTTCGTGGGACTACGGGAACATCCATTTCATCAGCCTCGACGTGCAAACGAACAACGCTGCGCTGCGGACAGACATGCTCGCTTGGCTGGCAAACGATCTGGCCGCAAACACGCGCCGGTGGACCATCGCCCTGTGGCATCATCCGCCCTACACAAAAGGCAGCCATAATTCCGACACCGAGTCGCAGCCAACGTGGGCGCGCACTGCTCTCGTGCCGGTGCTGGAAGCTGCGGGCGTCGATCTCGTCATGTGCGGCCACAGCCATTGCTACGAACGCTCGAAGTTGATCGACGGCTTTACCGCCACGCCGACCTTGGCCACGAGCGGCACATTTAAAGACGCAGGCAATGGCCGCGCGGACGGCACCGGGCGCTACGGAAAAGACTACAGCGGCAATCAAGGCACCGTGTATGTCGTCGCTGGCAGCTCCGGCCAAGCGACGCAATGGACCGGCGGAAGCACCGCGCTCATCAGCCCGGCTCCGCACCCCGTGATGTCGCTCTCGCGACTGGAACTCGGCTCGCTCGTTTTCGACATCGACGGCAACCGGCTCGACGCGAAATTCATCAACGGCAGCGGGGTGATCACCGACTACTTCACCATCGACAAAGGGCCGCTCGTCACCGTCAGCACGCCCGTGCCGGATGCCGCAGAATACGGGCCGGTCAGCGGGCAATTCAGCGTCGCCCGCAGCGGCTCGACGGCGGCACCGCTCAGCGTGCTGGCCACCATCGGCGGCACTGCGCCGGGGACGCGCTACGCGCCGATCACCGTGCCTGTGACGATTCCAGTCGGTGCATCATCGCAAGTCGTCAATGTGACGCCCGTGCTCGACGCCATCGCGCAGGGAGCGCAGACCGTGACACTCGCTGCGGGCGCAAACATCGAGTATCGGCTCGGCCCCGTGACCAGCGGAGAAGCGACCATCACCGACGTGCCCGCCGGAGCGCCAGCCATCGCGGAATGGCGGATGCAAAAGTTTGGCATCGACGCAAACAACGAAGCCATCCGAGGCGACAACGCCGACCCGGATTTCGACGGGACCGTGAATCTTTTCGAATACGCATTCGGCCTGGAACCCCTCATCCACAGCGTCAACGGCCTCCCAGCCAGCAGCGCGGCGGGGAACTACCTTACACTCAGCGTGCAAAAAAATCCCGCCGCCACCGACGTGACGTTCAGCGTGCAAGTCAACGACGACCTCGCAAATGCGGCTGGATGGAATTCGGCAAACACCACGATTTTACAAGATACCGCGACACTGCTTGAGGTCCGCGACAACACCCCAATCACCGGCACGCCAGCCCGCTTCATCCGCCTGCAAGTCACGCGTCCTTGAGCGTGCAACGCATCCACTCTAGTTCCGCCTTTATAGGCGACTGATTTGTCGGGATATTACGTAACGCACGGAGTGAAAAACTGATAGTTCGTGTTCGATTCTTGCAACAAAATCGCGCATCGGGGGGAACGGCGGGGAGGGACTCATTGTTCGCATTGTTCGCCCATTGTTCGCCCGTGGGGGCTCAACGCAGACCTCGGCTTTGCCGGCGGGCTTTCTATCCGGCGGTGGAGAACGGTGCCGAATGATGTGATGTCCCCGAAGACGATCGGGCTACGAAAACCCGATTTATCAGTTGCCCGTCCGTGCATTGCGCCTCAGAAGCGGTGCCGCTTCACTGAACCGGAACGGCGGGGACGGACTCATTGTTCGCATCGGGGAACGGCGGGGACGGACTCATTGTTCACCCGTTGGGGCTCAACGCAGACCTCGGCTTTGCCGGGCCGGGCTTTCTATCCGGCGGTGGAGAACGGTGCCGAATGATGTGATGTCCCCGAAGATGATCGTGCTGCGAGAACCCGATTTATCAGTTGCCCGTCCGTGCATTGCGCCTCAGAAGCGGTGCCGCTTCACTGAACCATCTGAATATGAACACTGAACCTCAAACTGCCTCGCAAACCTCCGATGCCTCCCCAACGAAAAGCGCGCTGATGATCGGCTTGGATCCGTCCCTGATTGATTTCTCGGCTCCCGACTACGCGGCGTTTCCCGGAATGACGGCCGCGAAGGTGTTGGAGGGTCTCAAGGCCGCCGAGGTCGGGCTGAAGACTCTCGGCTATGACGCGGAGCATTGCCTCACCGACTTTGGCGAGACGGCGGAGGCGGTAGTCACCGCGCACCTCAAAAGGAGGCAGTTCGACTGCATCATGATTGGCGCGGGTGTCCGTAGCGCGCCGAGCAACTTTCTCCTCTTCGAAAGATTGATCAACGTCGTCCACGAGCACGCTCCACATTCCAAAATCTGCTTCAACACAAAGCCGTCGGATACGCTGGAGGCTCTGCAACGCTGGATTTGAGAGCCATGAACAGCACACGAACACTCTGCGTTTCTCTATGCCTCGTGCTGGCAATGACCGCGTCCGCAGCGGCGGAACAGCAGGCGATTTTCCCTGCATCGGCAATGCCTCGCGTGGACATGCACACTCACATGGATGCCAAGACGCAGTATGCAAAATGCGTCGATGCGATGGACCAGTGGGGCGGCACTATCAGCATCGCGCTGTCGGGGCTTTTCTGGGTGAAAGACAACGACGGCAACAATGCCAGCCCCACGAGCGTGCGGCAGATTCCGGGCAACGACATGGTGTATGTGAAGGAAAAACTGGATGACCGCATCCTGTTTGTACCCGGCGCATTCACGATTCCACGGGTCGGCGTTTGGTGGAGTGTCGATGAGATTAAGACCTTCAAAGCGCAGGGTTTTGTCGGGCTCAAGTTATGGCCGCACGGCGCGATTCTCACGAGTAAGATTCCCAAGATTCACGAGCAGCTCGATGAAGCCGGGCGGCAGGGCATGCCCTTGATCGGCTATCACACCGGCGACCCCGGCAATGCCAAGGGAAACAGCCCCGCATTTCCGAAATACGAGGACGACACGATGGAAGTCGTGAAGGCGCATCCGCAGACCACGTTCATTTTTGCCCACGGGCTTTTCATGCTCCAGAGCGACGCGGGCATGGCCAAGCTCGCAGGGATTTTTGACCAGCACCCGAATGTGTTTGTCGATTTCGCATTCACCCACAATGCGCGGCAGCCGGACAATTATACGGTGAGCAAAGCGCGGGAGTTTTACATCAAATACTGCGACCGCATTCTGTTTGGTTCCGATGTCTTTGCGGCGGGCGGCGGTGCGGCTGGATTCTTGAATGAACGCAAGTTGCTCGAGACCGACGATGTCACCAACGGCGTGCACGGCGGTCCGAAATTCGAAGGCTTCAAGCTGCCCGACCCCGTGCTGAATCACATCTATTATTGGAACGCAGCCCGCCTGATTCCGAGAGTGCGACAAGTGCTCGAAGCGCGGAAATTCAAGATCGGTTTCGAGCTGGGTAGATTTAAATTCGACCGCCTGCCGCCGGATGTCACCGTGAACAAACTCACCGTCACGAGTGGTCGGCCCACTGATCTCACGGGCACGCTCGGCAGCGTGACCGAAAACCTCTCCGTCGAAATCGCGGGCAAGGTCTTCGCGGGAGTCGATAATCTCAACGGCACATGGAAGCTGCCCGCGGCACAGATGGCTGGCCTGCCTGCGGGAAGCTACGATGTGAAAGTGACTGCGAAAAACTCGATTGGTCTCGTCCGGAGCGACTCGACGACTGATGAACTGACCGTTGTTCCCTAGCTGGCAGCGGGCGATAGCCTTCTCACTCTTTGCCCCTGCGCCGGT
Source organism: Verrucomicrobiaceae bacterium (assembly GCA_043755735.1). Classification (GTDB taxonomy): domain Bacteria; phylum Verrucomicrobiota; class Verrucomicrobiia; order Chthoniobacterales; family Chthoniobacteraceae; genus SXWH01. The sequence continues at coordinate 8,554 of JAYUSJ010000169.1, forward strand.
GATGGGCTGCTGGTCGCTCATGGTGAAGCGCAGCGGAAAACCAATCGCCGTGGACCTCCCGGCGTTTCCCCGCTCGTGGCGGCTTTGAGTTTGGCGAGAGGGCTCGGAACAGCGATGACTCGTTCACGTCTCGTGCGAACGGAGCTTGCGCGATGTCCAGAACGCGGACCCCATACATCCTATCGTTCCGACCACGAAGCCCCCAATTGCTTCAATTCGCTCCAACCGAAAATCGGACGTTGGGATCAGCATGGCGGACATTGTGAGTAGCAACGAGACTCCCGTCGCGCAAAGGCCGTTCAGGATGACCGGCTTGTTCGACTCGTTCACCTCCACTGGCCTCCCCATAATCTCAATCGTTTTCATCCACGAACAGTCGTACGCTTTCATCAGGAGACTGATCCCGCCCACGAAAAAAACGCAGGCGAACAGATAAAGTAGGAATACTCCGAATCGGGGGAAAACTGAGCCCTCCATTCCGGCGATTGTCATCTGCACATCCGGGCCGCCCCGGAATAGAAGAACCGTGCCGTAAGCGAGCGCTGCAACGCCGGAGAATTGCAGGATTCGGATTTGTCTCATTCGGTACCGCACTATTTCCGCTTCTTCTCCTCCTGGAAGCGGGCTTCGTAATCGTCGGCATTTGCCTTGAGAACTGTCAGCGCGTTTTCCGCCCATGCCTTCAACTCCGGGTGCTGGATGCCTTTCGAGGAATTCTCCATGTCCTTGTGTCCTTTCTTCGATGATTTCGCGAGCGTTTCGAGGTGAGCGAGACGAAAGCCTTCCTGCTTGGCGTTTGGATTTTTCGCGAGTTCGGCTGCTTCTTTTTTTGAGATATCCGTGGCGAGATTTTTCACGCCTTGATCGACGCACATCGTCGCAAACGGAGTCCAAATCGCGGTGAGCTTTGTGTTTCGAACCTGAAGCCATTTTGAGAACTCCGGCTCCAGCTCTTTGATTCCGTTCCAGCGCCCGGCGAGCCTGAGTTGAAAATGCATAATCTCCGCCGTGGTCCTGGCAAAGCGAGTGTCACCGGGGCCAAACGGTTTCGTGGCAGTAGCCGGAGCTCCGGCGACCGGTGCGGCGGGTTGCGCATTCTGAGCGTCTGCAAAGCTGGCGACGAGGGTAATGGCGAGAATGAGGTATTTCATGGTCGTGTGATCCAGTAGAAGAGAAGCGTGTTCAAAACAAAACAACTCGGAGAATTGGTCGCCGCAGTGAACACTGATTGAGGCGGGAGCCAAGTTTTGAAACCGCTAATCTGCGCTTATCTGCGCTAATTTCTGGTTCTTTCCGCATCAAAATTAGCGCAGATAAGCGTAGATTAGTGGTTTTCCCGGTCGCAGGCCGGCGGACTGACGACGATCCGGAAATTTGCCCGCCCTACTTCGCAGATTCCAGACTCGCCATCGTCGTATCGATTGCGCTGCGGAGTATCCAAGCGCGCTGGCGGGCGGATGATTCGGCGCGGGCGGATTTGAGCGCTTTGGCGAGCACTTTGCGGGATTCTTCCGGGACGCTGCCCATGGCCCGCAACGCTTCGCATGTGATTTCGTAAATGGCGGCACATCCGGCGACGTCGCCGTTGTTGAAAATGGGCACGCCACGCTGGACTGCCAGTTCGATCAACTCCGAGGGCTTGAGCGGTCCGGTTTCCGTTTTTGCGGGAATCAACACTTGGTCGATGACATGGATAATTCCGTTCGATGCCGCGATGTCAGCCTTCACGAGCGTGGCGCTGCCGACGAGCACGCGGCCCTCTTCAAATTTGAACGTGATCTTAGAACCTTCCAATGATGCGGCCTCTCGGGCTTCAAGCGCCTTTGCGAGAGTTACGCGTCCGGCGAATACGTGGTTTTTCAGGATGGCGACCAGCTGGTCGCGATTTTCGGGGCGCAGGAGCGTGTCCACGGTGCCTTTGGGCAATTTCGCAAACGCTTCGTCGGTCGGCGCGAGGACCGTCAACGGACCTTCGCCCGAGAGCACACCGGCGAGCTCTGCGGCTGTCGCCGCTGCGAGGAGCGTCTTGAATCCGCCAGCGGCCTTTGCCACGTCCACGATGGTCTGCCCGGCTTTCGCGTCGGCAGCGGCGGCGTCTGCGTCGGCCTTCACATACTCGACTTCCAACGCGAATGGTCCTTCTTTTTTGTCAGCCAGCGTGAAGCCGACCGACGCGATGGATGCCGGATTGATCGGCTTCAGGGGAAGTTCGCGTCCGAATGCCTGGAGCTTGAACTCCGCAAAAGGCAGACGCGCTTCCTTCCACTCACCGGCGGTCGTGGGCAGGAAGGCGCGGTATGACGATGCTCCCATTTGATCCGCGAATCGCATATCCACCCAATAAGTCCTGCCATCGCCTTTCGCCTTCACGACAAGAGCGTTCGTCCCGGCCAATCCGAGTTCCGTCTCCTTCATGCGGACGGATGCAAAACCACCGTTGTTCGCGAGCGAGAGTTCGCCGCTGAATACCATTGTTCCTTGCTCGGAGCGCTTGAATCCGCCTTTCGAAACGCCGCCCATCACGCCGTCGTTCACGGACGTCCAGGATTTCATCGCCTCGTCACTTGCGAATGAAGCGACCGATTTAACAGCAGCAAAGAGTGAGTGACTACTGAACAGCGCGGCGATTGCGAGGGCGGCGATGCGTGGACGTGTGACGATGGATTTCATGGTTCTGAGCGTTTTGAGTGACTCTTATTAAACGCTCCGAATCGAGAACCGGACTCATGAATCGCACTTCCGCGCCGCTGCTAGATCCCCAGCGCCTTCAGCAAGACCGGCATCATTACTTGCTCGCAGCCCTTGGCGTTTGGGTGGATGCCGTCGGGCATGAGGGCTTTCCACGACGCCTCGCCTTTTGAGATCTCCGCAGCCCATTGCGGCGCGTGGTCGATGAGGCGGAGGTTCCGCGCTTTGGCGACTTCGCGATAGACCTGCTCGTAGTCGGCGATTTTCGGGCGGCGCTCAAGATGAACGCCGATGGGTGGGTTCATCACCTGCAGAATGATTTCGCACTTCGGATGCGCGGCGAGAATTCGGTCGAGCATCGTGTTCAGATTTGTCCGGCAATCTTCAGGCGAGGTCTTATATTCAAGGAACGCATCGTTGATGGACCACTCGATCAAGACAGCATCGGGAGCTTTGGAAATGACGCGCTTGTCGAGATTGTCGAGTCCCCACTTCGACCACATCCCGCCCGCACCGCTGTTGATCACCGTGGCGCGTCCGGGGAATTTCGTTTCGAGCGCCTTCGTGAGTTGCCCCACCCACGCACCGCCTGCGGTGAGGCTCGTGCCGTAGGTGACAATGGTCTGCTTTTTCTCCGCGAGCGCTGTGACAAACGCGGCGGGCTTGTCCGGTGCGCCGGCATGTGCGCCGAGTGTAGAAAGGAAGACGAGTGCGAGGAGGGAGCGGCGGTTCAGAGAGTGTGGATTCATGGGGCGCTTGATAGCGGCCGGGCATTCGGTTGCAACGGGCAATCGTGCTATTGCGCTCGATTTGCCGCACAGCGCCGCGCACTGTCTTCCCATTATCACTTTGAAACTCTCCACACTACATCACACGCTGCTGCGCACACTTTGCGCGTTCCTGCTCGCGCTCGTCGCACACGCCGCCGAGCAAAAGAAGAACGTCCTCTTTATCCTCGCCGACGATCTCGGCTGGAGCGACACGACGCTTTACGGGAACACGAAATACTACAAGACCCCGAACCTCGAACGCCTCGCGAAACGCGGGATGCTTTTCACCCGTGCGTACTCCGCCAGCCCGCTCTGCTCGCCAACGCGATCGAGCATTCTCACCGGCCTGCATCCGGCGCGCACGGGCGTCACCACGCCAAACTGCCACGTCCCGCAAGTCGTCCTGAAAGCCACGCCCGGAGTGAAGGCCGCGCCGGGGAGCAAAGCCGTGGACCCAAATCCCGTCACGCGCCTCAACACGACATACACCACGCTTGCCGAGACGCTCAAAGCCGCAGGCTACGCGACCGGACACTTTGGAAAATGGCACCTCGGCCCCGAGCCCTACTCGCCGCTTCAGCAGGGCTTCGATGTCGATATTCCGCACTGGCCCGGCCCCGGACCCGCGGGCAGTTACGTTGCGCCGTGGAAGTTCAAGGACTTCGACCACGACCCCGCCGTGCCCGACCAGCACCTCGAAGACCGCATGGCGAAGGAAGCCGTATCCTTTTTGGAGAAACACAAAGACGAACCGTTTTTCCTCAACTACTGGATGTTCAGCGTCCACGCGCCGTTCGACGCGAAGAAAGCGCTCATCGACAAATACGCGAAGACCGCCGATCCCGCCGATCCGCAGCATTGCCCCACGTATGCCGCGATGGTCGAGAGCATGGACGACGCCATTGGCACGCTGCTCGACACGCTCGACCGACTGAAGCTCGCCGACAAAACCATCGTCGTCTTCACCTCCGACAACGGCGGCAATATGTATAGCGACGTGGACGGCGTCGTCCCCACCAGCAACGCCCCGCTGCGCGGCGGAAAAGCGACCACGTTTGAAGGCGGCATCCGCGTCCCGTGCGTCGTCAGCGTCCCCGGCATCACCGCCCCCGGCACTCGCAGCGATGCATTGATCCAGAGCACCGACTTTTTCCCCACGTTCCTCGAACTCCTCGCCATGCCGCGCCCGGCGGACATCCCGTTCGACGGAAAAAGCATCGTCCCCGCTCTGCGCGGCCAGCCCTTCGAGCGCGGCCCCATCTTCACCTACTTCCCGCACAACCCGCCCGTGCCCGAGTGGCAGCCGCCATCTGTCGTCGTCCACGAAGGCGATTGGAAGCTCATCCGCCTATTCTTCCAGGGCGAAAACGGCGCGCACCGCTGGAAGCTCTTCAACCTCCGCGAAGACATCGGCGAAAAAAACGACCTCGCCGCCAAACAGCCCGACCGCGTCAAAACAATGGACACCCTCATCGCAAAATTCCTCACCGAAACGAGTGCCATCCAGCCCGTCCCGAACCCCGACTTCGATCCCGCGAAATATCGCCCCGAGGAGGAAGGCAAAGGTAAAATCCGCGACAACGCAAAACCCAACCGCGCCCCGAAATCCGCACCCGCCGCCGTGCCGGAGAAAGTGGACGCCGCCCTGCAAGGCTGGCGCGCCCGAGCCTGCACGGCCACGGTGAAAGACGGAATCGTCACCATCACAGCCACCGGCGACGCGCCATTCCTCGGCTTCGCGCCCGGTCCGCTCGACGCCACTGCCATGTTGAAAGTCCGCATCAAAAGCAACGGCGGCACCGGCAAAGTCGCATGGCTCCCATCGCCCGCAACACCCGCTGCCGAGGCACCCAAGCCCGCCGAGTTTTCCACGAAAGCCGGCGACTGGACCGAAGTCACATCGCCCATCCCCGCACAGCCCGACAAACCCGGAGTCCTCCGCCTCTTCCTCCCCGGCGACGCCACTGCCATCGACTGGATCGAACTCACCACCGCCGGTAAAATACGACGCTGGGAGTTTTAAAGGCGCTGCGGCGAAAACGATTGCGTCACACAGATCATTGAGCCGGTGGACATGCCTCCCGCACCCGTGGAGCTCAGCGCTGCGCACATCGCACTGACGCACGGCCTTGCCCAGACAAATGGATCGTCCACGAGATATTCGCCCGCATCCAGTTACCGATGCCATGGAGGACCTCGCGGCTGAACGCATTGGAGGTTTCGATCAGCAGCGCGACGATGGGCGGCTTCGGTTTCTTGACGGCTAGTGGCATGATCGCAATCAAGCCGCCGGTGCCGCGATTACGCCGGAATGATACGGCACCCAGCATGGACTATTTCCCATTCGCCCGGCAGGGTGCGCAGGTGACCGATTCCATCCCATCCAAGATCTACGATATCGCCGGGCTGCCGGGCGACGGCATCGGCGTGGACATGATGCTTGAATGGTTGGGCCGCCGCGATGCCGCACGACCGGCGCGGATTCGCCGGCGACTGCGTGTATGCGACGCAGCGCCACTTCATCGACCGCTTGCTCGACGGGAAGCCGTTCGAGACCGGCGGTGCGGATTACCTGATCACCAACGCCTTCTAGGATGCGGTTTATCAATCCGCCAAACACCGCGGGCCGGTGGAGGTTTGCTAAATAATTCTTATGAAACTGATTCGAAAAATCCCGCGCTCGCTGACAGTCATTGCACTTGCTGCGGCCTTGCTTGTCGCGCTCGCCTTTCCCTCGTCGGCTGCAGACCTCCAACTGGCAGTCGATGCGGCTGCTGAAGGGCCGGGGAAGTTTGCGGCGGACGAGATTCGCCGTGAGGCGGCGACCAAAGGCATGACTTCGGGCAGTATTGCGCTCACCGTCGCGAAGGATGACAAGGCCGTCGCGCAGAGCTACCGCATCCGGCGTGAGGGAGAAAAACTGACTGTCATCGGGGTCGATGCCGCGGGTGCGATGTACGGCGGGCTGGATGTCGCGGAAGCAATTCGCACGGGGACGCTCGATTCGCTCAAGGATTCCGACCACAATCCGCACATTGCGCAGCGCGGGATCAAGTTCAACATCCCGCTCGACCTGCGCACGCCGAGCTACACCGATCCGTCCGACGCAGCGCAGGCGAACATCCCCGAAGTATGGGAGCGCGAGTTCTGGATTGATTACCTCAATGCCATGGCGCGCCACCGCTACAATGTGCTTTCGCTTTGGAGCCTCCATCCGTTCCCGTCGTTGGTGAAGGTGCCGGAGTTCCCCGAGGTCGCGCTGAATGATGTCTGGCGCACCAAGGCAAAACTTGATGACTCCTTCAGCTTCTCCGGCAAAGGCTTTGTCCGCGAGGAAATGCTCGCCGACCACGAGGTGGTGAAGCGGATGACGATCGACGAAAAGATCGAGTTCTGGCGCTGGGTCATGCAGCAGGCCGCCGACCGGGGAATCCGCGTCTATTTCTTCACGTGGAATGTCTTCACGTTCGGCGCGGAGGGGAAACACGGCATCACGGACGATCTCGGCAACGAGACGACCCAAAAGTATTTCCGCGCGAGCGTGCGCGAGACGGTGAAAACGTACCCGCTGCTCGCCGGGATGGGCATCACGGCAGGCGAGGGGATGCCGGAGAAAATGGAGTCCAAGGAGAAGGAGCGTTGGCTTTGGGAAACCTACGGTGAAGGTGTGCGCGATGCGCTGAAGGAAAATCCGAAGCGCGAGTTCGGCATGATCCATCGCTTTCACTGGACGGCGCAGAGCGACATCCTCGACGCGTTTAAAGACTATCCGGGGACGTTCGAGTTCAGCTTCAAGTATTCGGTGGCGCACATGTATTCGATCACGAAGCCGCCTTTCATCCAACCGCTGCTGGAGGGCCTCGCGCCCGGCCGGAAGGCGTGGCTCACCGTGCGCAACGACGACATTTACACGTTCCGTTTCGGCGACCCCGCTTACGCCCGCGAATACATCGCGAACATCCCGCCAGCGGACAAAATCGCCGGCTTCTACATGGGGCCGGATGGATACTGCTGGGGCCGTGATTTTCTGGAGCGCAATCCGGCACCCGGCAAGCGTCCGCTGGTGATGGAGAAGCAGTGGTATTCTTTCATGCTTTGGGGCCGGCTTGCCTACGATCCCTCGCTGCCAGATTCCGTCTTTGAGCGCGCGCTCGCCGCGCGGCATCCGAAGGCTTCGTCGCTACAGCTCTTCCGCGCACTGCAAGGTGCCTCGCAAGTCATGCCGCTCATCACGCGCTTCTTCTGGGGTGACATCGATCTCAAATGGTTTCCGGAAGCGTGCTGGAGTCATCGGCGCAGCAAGGGCAATGGCTTTTACACCGTGAAGCACTTTATGGAAGGCACGTCGATGCCGGGCGCCGAGGTGCTGTGCATCCGCGACTGGCGCGAGCGCCTCACCAAGCGCCAGCCAATGTCCGAGACGACTCCGCTCGAAATCGCGGACGCGCTCGACGCCGCAGCGAGCGTCGTTTTTTCCACGTTCCACGCTCTCGGCGAAGCGGCGAAGACGGACCCGGAGTTGCGCAAGACCATCGTGGACTGCGAATCCCTCGCGTGGCTGGGCCGCTACTACGCGGCAAAGATTCGCGGTGCTTGTGCGCTGTCGCTCTTCGATGCGAGCGGCGACAAATTCGAGCACGACGCTGCGCTGCGTCACCTCACCGACGCGCTCGGCCAGTGGAAAAAATACGCCGTCACCCGCGATGCCCACTACGTCCCCGCGCTCTACAACCGGCTCGGCTACGTGGACATCACTGCACTCACCGAAAAGGTCGCCGCGGACATTCAAATCGCCCGCGACTGGAAACCCGGCACCCTGAAAGACGACGGCAAACGCGGCGGCTCGGAGAAAGGCTTCCGCAAGTAGTTTCAAAATCTGCAACGAACAAAACTCATGAAAATCATCCCAACCTGCCGCGCCTGGACCCTCGCCGCCCTCGTCCTCTCCGTATCGTCTGCCACGGCGCAGGACACGAAAGGACTCATCCGCATCGAGGCGGAGAGTTTTCAAAAGCAGACGCATGACGCGGTGCGGAAATGGAGCGTCATCCCTGCGGGCGATGCCGATGTGAGCGGCGGGGCCTGCATCCAAGTGCTGCCGGACACCCGGAAGACGCATGATGACAAGCTCATCAAGGGCGAGAATTTCTCCGACGAGCCGGGAGCGATGGCGGTGTTGAGTTACAAAATCCGTCTCGCAGAGCCGGGGCGGTATTTTGTGTGGGCGCGCACTTTTTCCCGCAACACGGAGGACAACGGACTGCACTTCGGTCTCGACGGGCAGTGGCCGGAGAGCGGGCGGCGCTGGCAGACGGTGCGCAAGAACGGCTGGCATTGGGACTGCAAGCAACGCACGCAGGCGGTCCACACCGGCGTTCCGATGCAGCTCTGGCTGGATGTGGAAAAGGCCGGCGAGCACACGCTCATGCTCTCAATGCGCGAGGACGGCACGGCGGTGGATGAGATTATTTTAGCGCGCGATGCGAAGTTTCGTCCGCCGGGGGTGGAGTATCCTCAGGGAGATTTGGGACAGAAAAATTCGCCACAGAAAACGTCTGGGAATCTTCCTGTCCCCAATCTTTTTGACGTGAAGCGACTGCCCGATGGCACCGGCGCTGCGGTCATCAGCGGCGATTTGAAGCAATGGCACAAGGTCACCCTTACGCTCGACGGGCCATTCGCCCACGAGCGCGACAACGAGCCGAACCCGAGCACGGACCTCGCGATGAATGTGACGTTCACCCACGAAAGCGGCGCGCCGAAATACACCGTGCCCGGCTACTTCGCAGCGGACGGAACCGCCGCGAATACCGGCGCTGAATCCGGCACGAAATGGCGCGCGCATCTTTCGCCGGACAAGCCCGGCCAGTGGAGCTACGTTGTGTCGTTCACGAAGGGCAAGGAAGCGGCGCTCGGTGGAAAAGGCGAATCCCTCAAGCCGTTCGACGGCGTTGGCGGTAGCTTCAACATCGGAGCGAGCGACAAGGCGGGTCGCGATTTCCGCGCACATGGGCGGCTGCAATATGTCGGGAAACATCACCTCCAGTTCGCGGGGTCGAAGCAGTATTTCCTCAAGGCCGGGCCCGATGCGCCGGAGACGATGCTGGCGTTTGTGGACTTCGACAACACCATCGCCGGGAAGCCAGACAAAGTGCCGCTCAAAACGTGGGCACCGCATTTGCAGGACTGGAAACCGGGCGACCCCACGTGGCGCGGCGGCAAGGGCAAGGGGCTCATCGGCGCGCTGAACTACCTCGCGGGCAAGGGCGTGAACGCGTTTTCATTTCTCACCTACAACGCTGCGGGCGACGGCGACAACGTGTGGTCTTTCGTCGAGCGCGACGCGAAGCTGCACTACGACTGCTCGAAGCTCGATCAATGGGGCGTCGTGTTTGACCACGCGACCGCGCTCGGGCTCTACCTGCATTTCAAACTCCAGGAGAACGAAATGGATGACAACCGCATGGGCCCCAAACGCAACGAGAAGCAACTCCCCGAAGCGCTCGACGGCGGCAAACTCGGCGTGGAGCGTCGCCTTTACTGCCGCGAACTCGTCGCCCGCTTCGGCCACGC
>JAYUSJ010000170.1:0-18563 GCA_043755735.1 Verrucomicrobiaceae bacterium
GTCTTTCCGGCGAGCAGATCGGTCGTACTGACATCGCCGGAGTAAGCCAGTTCCGTGGCGCTGAAGACCTTCGTCTGCACCAATGCTGCGCTGGCCGAGATGGTGGCGCTGGCAAGACCCGCGAGCGTGATGGCGAGGCGAGTGAGAGTAGAGTGGATTGTTTTAATGTGTCGGAATCTGCTGCGGGTTGTTGGAATATTTTCTCACAGCCCGGTCACTTTCAGCCGCAGGAAAAGTCCGGCGCTGCCTGCGGGGACGGTGGCTTTCATGGTGCGCGTGGTGCCGTTGTCGCTGGTGATTTGCTGGGTGACTCCTGCGGTGCTCCAGCTTGCGGCAGCGAGGGTTTGGCTCCACTCGACGGCGTAGGCTAGGTCCGGCGCGAGGCTCGGGCGGGCGTAGGTGAAGACGAGCGTGTTGCCTTGCTGTGTGATGCTGTAGGGCGCGGTGTTTGTTTGCGCGGGGTTGGTGGCGAGGGCGTATTCGAGCAGGTTGTTGAATGCGTCGCCGTCGGGGTTTGCGGTGCGCAGGGTGTTGTTGCCGCTGAGCGCGGGGTAGGCGGTCATCCATTGTGTGAATGATGCGGTGGACTCCACGGAATACGTGATGGTGAGGCTCGCGGGGACGCTGGCGGCTTTGTCGAATGCCTCGGCGGTGCGGCGCCCGGTCCCTTCGATGAGAAACGCGATTGCGTTGCCGCTGACCCAGCCGGGACGTGCGACAATTTCCTGCACGATGGCGGCGAGGTTTGGCGTGCGCTGCGTGGCGGTTGCTTCGCCGATGGTGTTCCACGCAAGCGGCTGCCAGAGGACGCTCGTGCTTGTGATGGCGCGGCTGCTCAAGTTGCCCGCAGTCGTGGTGAAAGCGGGCGCGGTGTCGGCGGCCTGGGCGGCGATGTCGAGGGCGGTGGCGGCGGTTTGCACTTCGTCGGCTTTAAACTGAATAGTCGCGCTGCTGATGATTGCGCCCTGCGGGATGTTGAGCCCGCTGAAGCGCAGGCCGACGAGTTGGTCGCCAGCGCTCGTTACGTCATCGTTCACGAGTTCGAGGTCCGTGCTTGTGAGGCTCACGACGCCGAGCGCGGGTTCCTCGGCGTCGTCGGCGCTTGTGGCGATGGAACGCGTGAGCGTCACGGGCGTCGTCGGGTCCACGACGGTGAGCAAAAACGTGTCGTTGGTCGTGAGCACACCGTCGCTCACGGTGAGCGTGATGGTCGCCGTGCCGCTTTGATTTGCAGCGGGCGTGACGGTCACGGTGCGGTTTGCGCCGCTGCCTCCGAGGACGATGTTTGCAGCGGGAACGAGCGTGGTGTTCGACGATCCTTTCGTGACGGTGAGCGACGCTGCCGCCGTGAAATCATCGCCCACGGTGAAGGCGAGCGCGGCAGTCGCGGTGTTCATTCCGATGGACTGGTTCGCAGGTCCGGTGATCGTCGGCGCGGTGTCCGCTGCGACGCTCAGGCTCTCGGCGCTTGTCTCCGTCCAGTCGGTCGTCGTCGCGGCGCAGGCGGAGAGGCCGGCGAAAATGGTCGCGGGCATCGCGATGGTCTGCGGCGCGCCGAGCGTCGTCCACGTGATGCCGTCTGGCGAGTGCGACGTCGTGAACACATTTCCGCGCCGATGAATGCGCACCCACTCCACACGCCCGCCCACGGCCCCGAGGTCGGCGCTCGCGCTTGCAGCGGTGGCTGTGCGGCGGATCGTTTCCATGCGGTCGTCTCCCCGCCAGCCGAGATGCACGACTTGCGCATCGGCGGCGAGCGAGGCCCGCATCATCACGCCGCTTTTGGCAGTGCCCTGCGCAGTCTCGAAGCTCCGCAGCCGCGCCGTCACCGCGCCGTCGCCGGTCAGTCCCGTGTGCACAAAACGATGACTGTCCGCCGTGCTCCAAATATCGCTGCCCGCGCTCCGCATCACCCAGCGCCCGCTGCGCATTCCGCTTTCGCCCGTCAGCCCCACCGTGCCGATGTCCGTCGCCGTCCAGCTCGCACCCAGCGCTTCGGCGAGGAAGAAATCATCCACATCCACCACGCTCGTCGCCGCAGTCGAAGGGATGTAGGTAAACACCGTCGCGCTCGTCGCCGTCGCGCCCATCGTGAAAGTGTGCGTGTGCTTTGTCCACGTGTTGCCCGTGCCCGTCTTGCTCGTGGAAGTCTGCGCCGCGCCGTGGTTTTTCACGCCGAGCAGCAGCGACTGATTATCCGTGCGCATCCAGCACGACAGCCGGTAAGTCGCCCCCGGAGTCAGGCCCACGATCACCTGCTCCGTCCCGCGGTCCGCCGCCGGGTTATTAAAACGAAACGCGTAACCGCCCGACCGCACCGGCGCCGACGAGTGCACCAGCGTGTCTCCGTACGGCGACCAAAACTCATCCTCCACGCCCGACTCAAACCCCGCGTCCATCGTCGCCGCCGCCCGCCGCACCTGCATGTCGTCCACATACGCATCGCCGTATTGCGTCGGCACCCACGCAAACACCCGCGCCGACGAATTCGTCGTCCCCATCGTAAAAGGCACCTCCGCCGCCGTGAACCCCGTGCCCGTCAGCGTATCGTAAAACTGCGCGCCGCCGTAATTCTTCACCCCGATACGAACATCCGCCACCACCACCGAGCCCCAGCCCGTCAGCACATAAGGCACACCCGGCACCAGCCCCGACACCGTCTGCTCAAAATTCCCGCCCGTCGCCGTCTGCGGATTCATGCGCCCGCCCCCGCCGCCACTCCGCCCGCCCGTCGCCGCCCACGACGAACTCCCCGACAGATCCCAATTCCCCACACGCGAAGTCCACGCCCCATTCCCCACCCGCTCCGCCCGCGAATAAAACCGCACATAGTCCACCTCCATCTTCGCATTCGTCGAAGCCCCCAGCGTCCCATAGCCGCCCGACGGGATATTGTAAGCCCACCCGCCCGTCTCCACCTCGCTCGTCAGATAAATGAAATGATTGATGTGCGACACCGCCGTCGTCTGCGACCACACCTCCACGCCATCGATATAAAAGCGATTGATCCCCGGCTCCCACAGCACCCCGTAAGTATGCCAGTTCCCCTGCAACGCCGTCGCGCCCGGATTATTCACCAGCCCGCTGCCCACGCTCTTGTGGTCCACGCCGTAGCCATCCCAATGCACATTACTCACCGTCCGATTATTGATCGTCGTCCCGCCCGTGTCCCTGTTGCGATGCTCCACCACATCGATCTCCGTCCCATTCGCCGCCGGATTATTCCCCGTATTATTAATCGTGGGCGACTGGATCCAAAACGCCGACCACATCCCATCCCGCGAATTGAACCGCACCCGCGCCTCCCAATAGCCGAACGCATTATCGAACTTCCCGCTCGACCCCACAAACCCCGTCTTGTGCACCCCCGACTCCGTGTAAGTCGCAATCGTCATCGCCCCGCTCCCCACACTCACCGCCGCCGCCACATTCTGCGCATCGCGCCGCGCCCCCGTCGAGATGCCCCACTTCGTCGTGTCGAGCGCAGTCCCCTCAAACTCATCGCTCCAATTCAGCGCCCAGCCATCCCCCGGCACCTGCGCCCCCAGCCGAGACACCACCGCAGCACAGAGCAGGAGAAAAAAACCCGCCCGAAGAAATCGCACAGTCATAGAGAGAGAAAAGAAACGCACCCCGCCGAGCTACACCAACACCGCGCACTCCGCAACAACCAGCCGAGCGCGCAGCGCCCTGGAGTGCGGCAGCCTGCTGCCGCTTTTCGCAGCCAGCCTGCTGGCGCTGAGTCATCATGCGCTCCGAAAAAATGGCCGACGCCATGCTTGCGGAGCGTAGCGCGCCCAAGTCGAGCCACCCCCGTCCAAAGCAGCGCCAGCAGGCTGGCTGCAAAAAGCTACAGTCCCGACAGGTCGGGATAGCGCTCCACAGAACTTCGTTCACCGTTTTACACCACCCGACGAACCTGCCACCCTCCGCGCATGAGCACCTCACCACCACCGCCGCGCCGCAACTGGCACTTCAACCGCTGGCTCCTCGTCCTCATCATCGCCGTGTTCGGCTGGAGCGGGTGGAGGGCTTACGCATTTCGGTCCGCACTCGCGGAGGCAAAGGCGCTGGAGTGGACGGTGCAATACACGGACCCGGTCGAAGAGATTCGGGCAAACTGGAAGTCGGCGTTCAAAAAAGAGACTTGGCTGGATGGCGTGACACAGGTGGCCATCGCGACGAGCGAACCGTTCGAGCCCCACGCATCCGTCCTCCACCGCCTGAACCCGAAGTCGCTGATCATCCAAGACGCAGCCACTATGCACGACCTCTCCGCGCTCACCCCGCTCACCCGGCTGGAAAACGTCTCGCTCGCCAACGCCACCGCGTTGACAAACGCGGACGCTCTCAAAAATCTAACGGCGCTCAAAGATGTCGAGCTCTCTAACTGCACGGCGTTAACGAATGTGGACGCGCTCAAGAACCTCACCTCGCTGGATGCGGTCGATCTCACCGACTGCACGGGGCTGACGAATGTAAATGCAGTCAAGGACCTCTCCGCTCTGCGCGTTCTCAGGCTCAACGGCTGCGCCGCGCTGACCAACTTCGACGGGCTCGAGAACCTCTCCGCGCTAGAAGTGCTGGCGCTCGAGGGCTGCACGGGGCTTCCAGATCTCGACATGCTCAGAAACCTCCCGGCGCTTAGGGTTCTTGGGCTCCACGGCTGCACGAAACTGACAAACGTCGATGCGCTGAAGAATCTCAAGACGCTGGAAGTGGTTAGCCTTCAAGGATGCAGTGGGCTCAAGAACGTGGACGGACTGAAGAACCTTCCCGCGCTGCAATTAGTCAGTGTAGAAGGCTGCACCGGGCTGACGAAGGAGAGCGTCGCGGCGCTGAAGGAGGCGCAACCCGCGGCGCTTATCTCTCCCGACTCCCTCTAACCCCAGCCACAGGCGCGAAAGTAGCCTGCGAGTCCCTACGCGGCTCTGCACCTCCGGCGAAGCCGCACGAAAAAGTCACCGTAGCTCCGCGACTGGCCAAATACAGCGAAGGCACTGCCAGGCTACGCGGGCACCCTGCTAGGGGACGCGGCATGGTGCGGCGAATTTATTCGCCGACGTGCACTGGGAGTGGCGGGCTTTGGCCGCCATTTGTCTTCACAAGGCCGCAGGCCCACTGTTTGCGCCTTCGGCTGGGTGGCAAATGGCGGCCTCAGCCCGCCACTCCCAGTCTTTGTCGCCCCGGCGTCTCCGGACCACCGAACACCGGCCCTTGCGCCCCGCCCGCAGCGGGTGTAGTTCACCCCCGCTCTTTCCATGAACAAAATCCTGCTCACCCTGCTCGCAGTCGCCGCTTCGTTACCCGCTGCGCCGGTCGTGTCGAATCTCGCGCCAGCCGGGGTGCCGACGGGGTCGAGCGTTTATACGGGTGCGCCGGCGAGTCAGTTCACGGATGCGAGCGATGGGAATCGGGACGGCAATTACTTCGGCGGTCTGTCGGTCTTTCACACCGCGGGCGCGGAGACGAATCCGCCGACTTTTTGGGAAGTGGACCTGGGCGCAAATTATCGTCTCGACCGCGTGATGATTTGGCCGCGCACGGATGCGGCGCAGAACACGGTGGAGAATTTCAAACTCGTGGTCCGCGATAATGCGAACGTGATCGTGTGGCAGCAGACTTTTCTCCCGATTGCGGCGGTGAATACCGTGTGGGGCACATCCGCGATGCGCGGCGTGACGGGTCGCCGCGTGCGTTTGGAGCGTCTAGACCAAAGCCCGAACTTCATGACGTTCGCGGAGTTCGAGGTGTGGGGCAGCGTGCAGGATGGTCCGGTGAATTTGGCGACGGGAAAGCCGGTGACGGCATCGCCGGCGGCGTTCGGCACGTTCGCGACGAACGGGAATGATGGGAAGCTGGACGGCAATTACACGCTGCCGGGGAATCCGATCTTTCATAGCGCGTATCAGAGCGTCGGCCAATTCTGGGAGGTGGACCTTGGGCAGGACCGTCCACTCGACTACGCGACCATTTTTAATCGCACGGATCACGCGACGACAACGTCGGTCCGCTTGAGCGTGCGCAACGCTGCGGGCACGGAGGTTTACTCCACGACGCTCGGCGACATCTCGCGCAATGTGACGGTGAATGGCGGTGTGCAGTTCGACGTGACGCACGATTTCCCCGGAGTGATCACGGGGCGCTACGTCCGCGTCGAAACCACGCTGGCGCAATATCTGGCGTTCACGGAGCTCGAAGTATTCGGTCCGGTCGCCGACACGCTCGCGCCGGTGATTTCCTCGACCGACCCGACTGCTGGAACGCTGCTGGCGGAGCTTTTTCAAACCGAGGTGACATTTAGTGAAGCCGTGGCGGGCGTGAATGCGGCGGACCTGTTGGTGAATGGCGTCGCGGCGACATCGGCTACGCAACTGACGCCGCTGCGATACGCGTTTGGCTTTCCTCAGCCGGCTAATGGCGTGGTGAATTTCACGTGGACCCCGGCTCATGGAATCGCGGACACCGCGGGCAATCCCTTTGCCGGTGCGGGTTGGAGCGTGACGCTGAATACCGCGCTGCCTGCGCCACGCCCGGTCATCAGCGAATTCATGGCGGACAATGCGGGCGGTCTGCGCGATGAAGACGGTGCATCTTCGGACTGGATCGAGCTCTACAATCCGGGTCCGACTCCGGCGAATCTGAACGGCTGGTATCTCACCGATTCCGCGACGACGCTTGCAAAATGGCGGTTCCCCACGCTGAACATCGCGGCGGGCACGCGGGTAATCGTTTTTGCATCGGGGAAAGATCGGGCGGAGTCCGGCGCGGAGTTGCACACGGGTTTCAAGCTGAAGAAGGAGTCCGGCTTTCTCGCGCTGGTGAAGCCGGACGGGGCGACGATTGCGAATGCGTGGACGTATGGCGCGCAGAAGCAGAACGCGAGTTTCGGCACAGGCGCGTTGCTCGCCGGTAGTCCCTTGATCACCGCTGGCGCTGCCGTGAAATGGCTCGTCCCCGGCGCGGCGGTGGCTGGCTGGGAGAGTCGGACTTTCAACGATGCCGCGTGGACGAGCGGGACGGCGGGGCTCGGCTTCGACCAAAACATCGGCGGCGGCGGCTTGCTCGGGTTTTGGAATTTCAACGACGCGAGCAACGCTGCATCGGCTGCGGATGCCAGCGGGAACGGCCTCACCGGCACGCTCACGACCGCGACCTACACTGCGAATGCCGGCGGCAGGACCGGCGCGGCCGGGGACCGCGCGATGACGTTTGGCGGCACCGGTTTTATGAGCGTGTCTGCCGCTGCGAGTGGCGCATTCGACAGCAGCGCGACGAACGACGCCATCTCGCTGAGCCTTTGGGTAAACGGCGACGCAGCGCTCCAGCCCAGCGGTGATTTCATTTTCTACGCGGGCTCAAACGCCGACGGCAGCGGCTCGCGCAGGCTCGGCGCGCATCTGCCGTGGAGCAACTCGGTGATCTATTGGGACACGACGGATTGCTGCGATCCGTCCTTGCACCGCGTGTCCGTCGGCGAGCCAAACACGGCACGCTGGGAAGGCCAGTGGAACCACTACGTCTTCATCAAGAACGGCGACACGAAGGAAATCTGGCAGAACGGGACGATGCTCCACAGCGCGCAAAACACGGCGGACTTCGCTGCGTTTCGCAGTCTCTTCCTCGGCGCGTCGCCCGGCGGCGGCGGCGGTTACCACGGCCTCGTGGACGATTTCGCGGTGTGGGATAGCGCGCTCGCGCCGGGCGAAATCGCGGCAATCGCAGCCGGTGGTTCACCGCTCGCCGCTCGCAGATTCACGCCGCACGTCGCCACGGATGTCGGGGCGCAGATGCGCAATGTGAACGCGTCCATTTATGCGCGGCTGCACTTCAATGTGGCGAACCCCGCGAGCCTCGATGTGCTGCTGCTGCGGATGCGGTATGACGATGGATTCGTCGCGTATCTCAACGGAGTGGAAGTCGCGCGTCGCAACGCTCCCATGACGCCGGTGTTCAACTCCGCATCGGCATCCGTGAGGGCCAGCGGCGCAGCACTGACGCAGGAGCAAATCGACATTTCCGCATACGCGCCGCTGCTCGCCGCGGGCGACAATGTGCTCGCTTTCCAAGGACTGAACAGCTCCGCAGCGGATGGCGGATTTTTGCTCCAGCCGGAATTGGTCGCCGGCACTTCGCTCGGCGGACGCTACTTTCCCTCGCCCACACCGGGCGCGGCGAACGGCGCGGGTTTCAGCGGATTCACGGGCGACACGTCGTTCTCGGTGAAGCGCGGTTTTTACGACACGCCGCAGACGATTTCGATTACATGCGTCACGCCCGGCGCGACCATCGCCTACACGACCGACGGCACCGACCCGTTCGCGACCAACGGCACGCAGTCCGCATCGCCCGCAGTCGTCGCGGTGAACACGACGACCATCGTCCGCGCAACGGCGTTTGCCAATGACCTCGCGCCCGCGAACATCGACACGCATTCGTATATTTTTCCAAACGCCGTCGCGTCGCAGATGCGCCCCGCGAGCCTCGGTGCGACGTGGCCGGGCGGGCAGCCGACCGATTTCGAAATGGACTCGCGCGTCTATTCCGGCGCACAGCCCGGCTACACGGTGCGCGATGGATTGCTGTCGATTCCGACGCTCAGCGTGACCGTCCCGCCGGACGGATTGTGGAGCGCGGCAAACGGCATCTACTCGCTCTCCGGCGCGCGCGGCAGTTTCTACGAACGCGTGGCGAGCGCGGAATACCTCGTGCCGGGTCAGCCGCTCGCGGGCTTCAGCGTGCGGTTCGGAATGCGCATGCACGGGAACATTTCCCGCGACAAAGGGTTTACGCCGAAGCACAGCTTCAAAATGTTCTTCCGCGGCGACTACGGCGACGCGCGGCTGAACTACGATTTGTTCGGCGGCGGTGTGAAGAAATTCGATCAACTCATCCTCCGCGCGGGCAGCACGGATACTTGGGCGTGCGTCGAGTGGGGGCAGGTCGGCATCGGCCCCGGCGGCTCGCCCGCGTATCGCTGGCTGCGTCCGTGGTCGAGCTTTGTGCGCGATGAGTGGGTGCGCACGACCTTCGTGAACATGCAGCAGCCGTCGCCGCGCGGGCGCTTTGTGAATTTGTACCTCAACGGCATTTACTGGGGCGTCTATAACATCGCCGAGCATCCGGACGACGACTTCTGCGCCGATACGATCGGCGGCGATGCCGACCATTGGGACACGCTCAAGGATTTCGCCGAACTCGAGAGCGGGAACCTCGATGCGTGGAATCAACTCATCTCGCTCGCCGGCGCGGGCCTCGCGACCGATGCGCAGTATCAGCGCCTGCTCGGACGCAACGCCGACGGCACGCCGAACGCTGCCTACAACGTGTTGCTCAATGAAGACAGCCTCATCGACTACATGCTTCTGCACATCTTCATCGGCGCGGACGATTGGCCGGAGCACAATTGGTGGGCGGGCCGCAAATCGCGCGGCACCACGCCTGGCAACGGATTCTATTTCTTCCCGTGGGATCAGGAAATCTCGAACGAGAACCACACTTACGAGCGCAGTTCGTGGGGCCACGTTTACCAGCACGCAAACGCCGCGAACACTCCCACGCAAGTGTACTTCGCAGCGCGCAGTAACCCGGAATTTCGCCGACGCTTCGCCGATAGAATCCATCGCCACATGTTCAACGGCGGCGCGCTTTCGCAAACCGCCAACGTCGCGCGCTGGGCCTTGCTCACCGGACAAATCGACAAAGCCGTCGTCGCCGAAAGCGCCCGCTGGGGCGACCATCAGCGCCCCGCGCAGCCATACACCCGCGAGACCGACTGGCTCACGCACATGGACTATATGAACGGCACGCATTGGCCAAACATCAACGCCTCCGTGCTCGCCCGCCTCACCTCCGCAGGCCTGTGGCCCGCGACGATCGCACCGGCATTCAGTCCGTTTGGCGGCGCGGTGCCCATCACGCACACGCTCACAATTACGAATCCCAACGGCTCCGGCACGCTGCTCTACACACTCGACGGCACCGACCCGCGCGCATTTGGCGGCGGCATCGCAGCCGGTGCGGTGACGTATTCCGAACCCATCGAAGTGAACACTCCGCGCACCGTGAAAGTCCGCGTCCGCACGACCGCAGGCGAATGGAGCCCGATGTCCGAAGCCGCATTCACCATCATCGTAGACAGCGACAACGACGACCTCGGCGACGCATGGGAACTCGAAAACGGCTTCTCGCTTTCCGCCAACGAAGGCGCGCAAGACACCGACGGCGACGGCCACAACAACGTGCTCGAATACCGCGCCGGCACCGACCCGCGCGCGTCCCGCGACCTGCTGAAGTTCGCCACCGTGACCCGCGCAGCAAACACGGTGACACTCACATTCACCGCCCGCGCAAACCGCGCCTACACCCTCCAACGCAGCACGGACCTCATCACGTGGACAGACGCCGCGACCCACGCCGCCGAATCCGCCGACCACACGGCAACATTCAACGATCCTGCACCCGAGCCGAAAGTGTTCTACCGCCTCGCGCCTAGCGTACCGTGACTTTTACATTCGTCACGCGGCCCTTGAGCGGGAGCGGCGCTTCGTAGTCACCGACCGCGCTCTTTCCGTCTTCGCCGATGGAGAGTTCGTCCTGCGGTTGTTTGGGGATGAGCCCGCCTGCATTTCCTTCGGCGACTTGCTTGTCGTTCACGGCGAGCGTCATCGCGCCGTTCGCTTTGAGTTCTGCGGCGATGGTGAATTTCCCACTCGTTGCACCGCCGGAAATAGCGGTCGCTTTGCCGTCGATGCGCACGGTGAAAAGGACGCGTCCGTCTTTCAAATGGAGCGCGTAGCCGTTCTGATTTCCGCCTTGCGCGAGGATTACGCCGTCCTTCGCTTCCGTCTCCACTTCGCAGCGGATGTTGAGCGGTTTGTTGGCGATGTCGGGGTTCTGAAGCGTCTTCGGTTTTCCGAATACGTTGCAGCGCTCCGCCCAATCGTCCCACGCTTTTGTCAGCTCGGAAACCCGCGCTGGCTCTTGCGTGGCGAGGTCTCGCATCTCGGTCGGGTCGGCGGTGATATTGTAAAGCTCCCACGCTTTGCCGTGGAGCGCGACGAGTTTCCAGTCGCCATCGCGCACGCTGCGATTGCCTTCGTGCTCGACGAAAATGCGGCGCGCCGGCATCGCGTCGCCTGCAAAAACACCGGCGAGACTCACGCCTTCTTGCGGCATCATGACTGCCGGATACGTCGTGCCTGCGAGCGCGCAAATCGTCGGCATGAAATCGGTGATGTATCCGGGCCCCGGTGCGAGGCCGCGTGCCTTCAGGCCCGCGGGCCAGTGGACGATGAACGGAGTGCGGATCCCGCCTTCGTGGTTGTAGTGTTTGTAGAGGCGGAACGGCGTGTTGCCGACATTGGCCCATCCGCTGCCGTAGCTGATGTAGCTCTCCGAGCCGCCGACTTTTTTCAGATCGTCGCCCGTGTGCAGCACGTTTTGCGGGCCGCTGTTTTTGTCGAATCCATACGGGTCCCACTCCGCGCACGCGCCGTTGTCGCTGAGGAAAAAGATCGCTGTGTTGTCGAGCTGCCCGGTCGTTTTCAAATGCGCCACGATACGCCCGATTGCCACGTCCATGCGGTCCACCATCGCTGCATACACCGCCATGCGACGCGCCAAATCGCGGCGGCGATCCTCCGGCAGTGAGACCCACGCCGGGTTGTCTTTATCGGCCCAACCAGTCTGCGTGTTGAACTTGTTTGCCGGGATGTTGCTGCGCGGCGTGAGCGCGAGGTCGCGCGGCACGAGGCCCAGATCTTTCATCCGCGCAAGACGCTCGTAGCGGATGCGGTCCCAGCCTTTTTCGAAATACATCGGCTCATACTTCGCGATGTCGGCCTCCGGCGCGTGCAGCGGAAAATGCGGCGCGTTGAACGCCAGATACATGAACCACGGCTTCCCGTTTTTCTGTCCGTCGGCGATGAAATCCAATGCGTAATCCGCGAACACATCCGTCGCGTAAAACGCATCCTTCGCATACGGGCGCTTCTCGCGTCCCTCCGGCCAGCGCGTGTAAATCCGGTCCTCGCGCCACATCGAATCATACCCGCCGAGCATCCCGTAAAACTCATCGAACCCGCGCTCCGTCGGCGGGTTCTTCGCGTTGAGATGCCACTTGCCGACCATGTAACTGCGGTAGCCTGCGGGCTTCAGCACTTCCGGAATCGTCACGCAATTTTCCGGCAGCCTGCCGCTCAAATTCGGGAATCCAGCCTGATGCGGATGCAGCCCCGTGAGAATGCTCGCACGTGTCGGCGAGCACCGCGCCGAGTTGTAAAATTGCGTGATTCGCAGACCGTCTTTCGCCAGCGCATCGAGCGCCGGCGTCTTGATTTCCCCGCCATAGCACCCGAGGTCCGAGTATGCCAAATCGTCCGCGAGGATGAGCAGGATGTTTGGTTTTGCGGCAGCGAGCGAATGCCCGCAGCACACGGCGAGCAGGGTGAGAATGGTGATGAGTCGTTTCATGGATGAGTCGGGAGTCACCGGCTGGATAGCGCGGGAGGAATGAATTGCCCAAATCAAATCGAGAGGGGGATTACTTGAAAGCAGCCGCTTCGGTTTGGCTCCAGGGCATCCCTCATCGTTACCCATCTGCTCGGATGTTTCTGTTTCCCTTGAGCCCGGAACGGTCCGGATACTGTCTCCACTGGAACGGGTGTCAAAATCAGTTTCGGTTCGTTACTTTCGCGAGCGGGGAATGGCAAAGGAGCCCGTGTGCGTGTTTGAAGTGATGGTGCCCACTTCGTTTCCTTGCGCGGCCAGCGCGGAGTGCGATAGGTTCACGGGCGATGTGCGCAGCGCTTGAACTCAATAAGACTCTTCTCCGTCCCGGCGGCTGGGTCTGCGTGTGGGCGCAGCTTACGGGGCTGCGGCTGGTGTGGGCGGGATTTGCGCGGCGGGAGACGCTGGGGTGGTGGAAGAAGAAGGGCGGGGAACTTGTGGATGTTCCTGCGGAGCGGTTTGCGGAGCGGTTTGCGGAGCGGAGCAGCTTGAGCGGGGAGCTGAAGTGGGACGATGTGCCGAGGGGGCAGGTGGTCCGGGGAATCATCGATCGCTCGGGGAAGACGCCGCTGCTGAAGGTGGTGACCCGTGCGAGCGATTCGCAGGAGCTTGCGCGCTTTGAGCATCCGCGAATGCCTCTGATCGATGTGCCGCTTTTCTCCGCGGAACCCGTTGTGGAGGAGAATCTGCCGCCGCCGGTGAAGCCGTTATGGACGCAGGGGACGCTCTTTTAAAACTCGCTCACCGTCCCGCTTGCCACATGGGCGGCAACATGCTCCCCTGCACGCCCATTTTCTAAAAATATCATATGAAAAATCCAATCCGTGTCGCAGTTACTGGAGCCGCTGGTCAAATCGGCTACTCTCTTCTTTTCCGCATCGCTTCGGGCGCAATGTTCGGCCCCGATCAGCCGGTCATTTTGCACCTGGTCGAGATTCCTGACGAGAAGGTGCAGGCCGCGCTCGGTGGTGTGGTGATGGAGCTGGACGATTGCGCGTTCCCGCTGCTCAAAGGCATCGTCCCGACGGGCGATCTCGCCGAGGGCTTCAAGGGCGTGAACTGGGCGCTCCTCGTGGGCAGTGTGCCGCGCAAGGCGGGTATGGAGCGGAAGGACCTGCTCGGCATCAACGGCAAGATTTTCACCGGTCAGGGCCAGGCAATCGAGAAAAACGCGGCGCAGGACGTCCGCGTCCTCGTGGTGGGAAATCCGTGCAACACGAACTGCCTGATCGCCATGAACAACGCGAAGGGCGTGCCCGCAGACCGCTGGTTCGCGATGACGCGTCTCGACGAGAACCGCGCGAAATCGCAGCTCGCCCGCAAGGCTGGCGTGGATGTCACGGACGTGACGAACCTCGCAATCTGGGGCAACCACAGCGCGACGATGTATCCCGATTTCGCCAATGCGAAGATCTCCCGCCAGGCCGCGACTTCCGTCATCAAAGACGAAGCGTGGTTGCAGGGCGACTTCCTCGCCACAGTGCAGCAGCGCGGCGCGGCGATCATCAAGGCTCGCGGCCTGAGCAGCGCAGCGAGCGCGGCGAATGCAGTGGTCGATACCGTGGCATCGCTCACCACCCGCACCACATGGGGCGACTGGCACAGCGTCGCTGTTTGCTCCAACGGCGAATACGGATGCGAGAAGGGGCTCATGACGAGCTTCCCGATTCGCACTGTGAGCGAGACGAAGTGGGAGATCGTTCCTGACCTTCAACTCAGCGCGTTCAGCCGCACGAAGATCGACGCGACCCTCACCGAGCTCAAAGAAGAGAAGGCGATGGTCGCCGAGTTGCTTCCGAAATAGTCGTCGGGAAACGAAACAAGTTTAAACGCAATCGCGCGCGGTCTCCGAACGGTGACCGCGCGCGATTTTTCGCTTTGTCCGTGGTTGCTGGTGAAGCGGGGTTAGCCCAAATTCCTCACACTCTGAAAAGCGCCGCGCCATCGAATATTTAGTTTTCCAGCAGATTCAGGGAGGCCCGCAGATTATTTGTAGGTGGAAATCTGCGGGCCTCCCTGAATCTGCTGGTGAAAAGTGTGAGAACTGTGGGTTAGTTCCAGAGCTCGGCAAGGTCGGGATCTTGCGGCACGTTCTTCTTGATTGCGGCGTTGAGTTCGATTGCTGCCTCGACGCACTGGCGTGCGACTTTCAGGTTCCCCCATCGCGCTTCATAACAGCCGAGATTGTAGTGGAGGATTCCGGTGCGGCGCAGCCACTCTGGTGCGCATTGCAGGACTTCGGCGGCCTCGTCGCCCTTGTCGAGTTGGTGCAGGGCAAATGCGCGCTGGACGGTGAATTCGTCTTCGTCGCGATAGAGCGTTTCGCCGCGCGCGGAGAGTTTCGAAGCCGTGGTGAAACGACGGAGGTGAAGTAGAATCCGGATTCTAGCGATCATGACATCGGCCATTTCCTGTTCCGGTTCGAGGATGGAATCCAGTTGCTTCAAGGCTTCCCGATGGAGGCCGAGAAAGACATATCCTTCGGCGGCCTGAAGCGCCCGATAAGTCTCCGGACTATGCTGTTTTGAACGATTGGTAAGTGTCAGCATTGGTAAGTTTATCTTTCTTTAGCATCGCCTATGCCAGAGCGATTTCAACCACGAGTTTAATCGGTTTCCCTGGCGTTGTGGGGGAGAAGCTTGTAGCCGAGCAGCGGTGCCTGGGCCTTCAGCATCTGGCCGAGTTGTGTGATGTGCCCCTCGAGGATCATCTGTCCGCCAGCCGAGGCCGTGATCACGAAGGTGGAAATCGATTCGCCGTTCATCTTCAGGGTGGATTGACGTGCGGTGAGTTCCGACTCCGGACCGGACGATTGATTGCTCAAGAGGGTGCGGAGCAGACCGACGGGGATTCCCGCCCGTTCGAGCAAGGTCGTGATGCCTTTTTTATCCATGGTGAAGGAGCCCTTTTCGAGATCGGTTCCTTCCAGGGAGAGGTCGTAGGTCGCGATGTTTGTGGCCGGGTTGATCACGAGTTGCAACTGATGGACGGGGTTGTGGGTCGAAAGGATGACGTCGAGACGCTCGATGTTGTAAGCGCGGTCGAGAAGGATCGAGCCATTCCACGAAATCCGCTGTTTGCCCGCGCCCATAATGCTCAGCCCCACATTGCCGTGAAACTCCAGTTTCCGCTCATCGGTTTCGCGATTCATTCGCGGCTGAATGTGAAAGTGCCCGACTTCTTTCTGTTTCTCGCGAATCACCAGATCGGACGACTGCTCGTGCTGGAAAAGGATGTGGCCAATGTGGGAAATCGGGACCGCGTTGAGCTGGGTGGCATTTGGGTAAAGCTCCCGGACTACAAGCAATCCCGTCATTGCGAGCCAGAAGCCGATGATGAGCAGTGCGGTGATGCGATGGAGCATGGTTGAAAGAGACAGCGAAACAGCCGGGATGTTCAACTGAATCGTATGTTAAAATAGCAGGTAACGCGCCGTTGGTGACTTTCGGCTACCAACCGGACCGATTTCTGTGTTCATGGAGGGGCCATGCTTCGCCTTTTTGCTCTATTCCTCTTCGCCGTCGTCGGTTTTGCAGATGAAACGCCGCGCCCGCCGGACCCGCTTTATGAAAAGAGGGTCGTGCATGACCGCAACGGAATCGGGAAGTTTTTCCTCGGGCGTGAAATCGCGCACGTCATGGGGCATCAAGCCGCAGGTTGGCTGGAGCGCCCCGAGCGCGAGCAGGAGGAGCGGACGGATCTTTTGCTGGAGGCTCTCAATTTGAAGCCCGGTGAAAACGTCGCCGACATCGGCTGCGGCACCGGTTATTTTGCAGAGCGAATGGCGAAGAAGGTTGCGCCCGATGGAGTGGTCTATGGTGTGGATATCCAGCAGGAGATGCTGGACCTGATGGTTCGCAAAATGAAGCTGAAGCAGATCAAAAACGTGAAGCCGATTCTCGGTGCAGAAGCGGATCCCAAGGTTCCGGCGGCGAGCTGCGACTTGATGATTATGATCGACGTGTATCACGAGTTCGACGTGCCTTACGAGATGACACGCAAGATGATCGACGGCCTGAAAAAAGGCGGGCGTTTGGTCTTTTTGGAGTATAGCGCGGAGGATCCGACGGTGCCGATCAAGGAAGTCCACAAGATGAGCGAGGCGCAGGTGAAGAAGGAAATGGCGATTCACCCGGAGTTGGAATTCGTGGAGACGAAAAAGGATCTTCCTCAGCAGCACATCATTATTTTCCGGAGGAAGTAGTCGATGAAAGCCACTCGAGTGAGCGCCTTCGGAGCGCCGGAAGTCCTTCAAATCGCGGAAGTGTCAGACCCGATTCCGGAGCAGGATCAGATTCTCGTGGAAGTCCACGCTGCGGGTGTGAACCCTGTCGATACCTACATCCGAAGCGGGGTCTATGCTCGATTGCCTGAGCTGCCATACACTCCGGGAATGGATGGTGCCGGATTGATCCGGGAGATCGGATCTGCGGTGGGCGGCACGCACAAAATCGGAGACCGAGTGTGGCTGACTGCCAGCATCGACGGCACGTATGCCGCGCTCACGCGCTGCACTGCGGACCAGGTGCATTCCCTGCCGGAGCGCTTCACTTTCCAGCAAGGTGCGGCGATCGGGACGGCGTATTGCACCGCGTACCGCGCGCTCTTTCAGAGAGGGCAGGGGAGGCCGGGACAGACCGTTCTCATTCATGGTGCGACGGGCGGCGTGGGAATCGCTGCGGTGCAAATGGCGCGGGCCGCAGGGATGCGCATATTCGCCACGGGCGGATCCGAGCAGGGGCGGGCGATGCTGCGCGAATGCGGAGCCGACGAAGCACTCGACCACACGCAGGCGGACTATCTTGAGCGCATCGCGGCGGGCACGTCCGGACGGGGAGTCGATATCGTGGTTGAGATGCTCGCAAATGTGAATCTCGGCAAAGACCTGGGCGTCGTGGCGAAAGGCGGATGCATCGTCATCGTCGGAGCGCGCGGGTCCGTGGAGATCAACCCGCGCCTGGCAATGCAGCGCGAGTGTGATATTCGCGGACTCATGCTCTTTAACGCCACATCTGCGGAATCGCAGGAGGCGATCACGGCAATTCAGGCCGGATTGGAAATTGGGGCGCTCGCGCCGGTGGTCGGCGAAGAGTTCCCGCTCGCAGACGCGGCGCTCGCGCATGTTGCGGCGATGGCCTCGGGGCGTCGTGGCAGAGTCGTGCTGAAGTGTCGGTGATTTAGCGAAATAGCTCGGGCAAATGCTTCCGCGCGATAGGCTCGGGGAGCTGCACCAGCACGGGTCGAGCCCCGCTTTTGAGAGTGCGCAGCGTTCGCTGTAGGTCCGCCATCCGCAGGACCGTGCATCCCGCCGTCCCTTTGCGCTCGCCCACCCACTCGTGGAGATAGATGCACGAGCCAGCTCCCGGAATCCTCCGGGGATTGTGCTCCACCCAAATCCCGAGCGAATAGTGCGGTGAGCCGAAAAGCTTCTCGGATGACTTCCAGTCCGGGGCGGCGACTTTCCGGAGGTCGACGAACTGATTGTAGTAACGGGATTTCGGATCATCGATCGCCTCGTCCGACGGCGTGAGTGTGAAACATGGCACGCTCAGGCGGACGTCCTTGCTTGAGAAGGCGGGGCCAAATGCGAACACGCCTGCCGGAGCGCAGCCGTCGCCCTCCTTTTTTCGAGGTGCTCCCTCGTCCGTATTGTGGAGGCCGAGTCCCCACGCCATCCCATTTCGCCCGGTGAGCGCGGGCATCGTTGCGCCGGTCTGTGTCCACCCGAGTTGCGTCCGCGAAAAAATGCGGACGTTCGCGTCCGAATCGCTCCACTCCCGGGATGTGACCAAAATTACCTGCCGGGATGCGGCGGGAATCGCGACGTCTGCGCGACCCGCGGCCGCCAGTGTGAAAAAAACTACGGCTGTTCGAAGCATGTTCAACAGAGTGGGACCGAAAATATTTCTGTCGAACTCGAAAACGCACTTGCGTCATCGGGCGGGTTTGATACTTACACCGCCCCGCCGAAACAATTGCTCGGGTGGTGAAATGGCAGACACGTACGTTTGAGGGGCGTATGCCGCAAGGCGTGGGGGTTCAAGTCCCCCCCC
>JAYUSJ010000171.1:0-18525 GCA_043755735.1 Verrucomicrobiaceae bacterium
GGCGCTTTACTCCGGAGCAGGCGCTCGCGGTGGTGCCGCCGGTCTGCGAGGCGCTGCAATACGCTCACGACCACGGCATCGTGCATCGCGACATCAAGCCGGAGAATCTGCTCCTGGATAAAGAAGGCCGGGTGAAGATCGCGGACTTCGGCATCGCGAAGATGCTGCATGCCAATTGCGCGGATGTCGGCCTCGCGGAAAGCCAACCCGCCGGCACCCCGCAATACATGGCTCCGGAGCAAAAGACGCATCGCGCCACCGATCATCGCGCGGATATCTACTCGCTCGGCGTGGTGCTCTACGAGTTACTCACCGGCGAACTCCCCGCCGATAAACTTCAGCCACCCTCGCGCAAAGTGCAGATCGACGTGCGTCTCGACGAAATCGTGCTGCGCGCGCTGGAGTCGAAACCGGAACTGCGTTTCCAGACAGCCGGGGAGTTTCGCACGCAGGTGGAGACGATTGTGGAAGGTGCGGCACCGATTCCGAATGCGGCGCATGAACCACCGCAAACGGTTCGGGTGACGGGCGGAGACGGCGCCGCTCCGCGCTGGCGAGGCTGGGACGTTTGGGTCATCGGGCTTTGTCTCGCGACTTTTGGAGGACTTTGGCTGTGGTCGCTGTCGGAGAAGGATCTACATCGGTCCGTACTGAATGGATTAACCGAGTCCGGAGAAATCGTGCTCCAGACATCGATAGCCACGGTGATCCTGCTCGCGGGCGTGGCGTTTCTTTGGATGCTGGCGAAGAACATCAAGACGCCTTCCGACTCGCGCTTCGTGTCGTGGAAGCGGCAGCTCGGACGCTCCATCGTGCCCACAGTTGCGGTGGTGGTTTTGCTCCGCACATTTATCGTCGCTTCGTTCTGGTCGGTGACGGATGCCACTGCGCCGGAAATCCCGCGCGGCAGTCTCGTGCTCGTCTGGAAATTCACCCGCACGTTTGCTGCGGGAGACGTCATCGCATACGTCGAAAACGACCGGGTGAATCTCGGACGGATCGACAAACCGAGTCACGAAGCCGTGTTCGTGCGGCGCAACGAAGGAAAGGCGACTTCCGTTTTGCACTCCAGCATCGTCGGCAAAGTCGTCAGCGTGGTTTGGCGTGGGACGCCGGAGCCGGTGGTTCAGGAGGCAGTCCGTCGCGAGGCTGCGGAGCCGGCATCCATCGAAAAGGTCGCCCCGGAATCCTCACCCGTGGAAAAGCCTGCCGCGAAGCTTCACCGCCGCGAGGTACGGGGAAAGACTCAGGACGGCAGAGATATGGTCATGATTTTCGAAGAGCTCCAGCGCGATGAGAAGACTTCGATAGCCACAATGAAAGCCGTGAACGGCGGGTCCGTAGGTTCCGCGATGTTCATGGTGCAGGGAGCCTGCGATATCGCGAAAGCACGAGGCGCGGACGCGGACTGGTTCATCAATCTCAAGGAATGGGAAGGCAAGGACGGTGCATGGATGTATCTCATCGGCTTCGCGCCGGACAATCGCGTGGACCCAAAGACCTACTTCGATCTGAAAGAGCCTTTGCCCGCAGAGAAGCGGCACCAGTTCATGTCAGTCAAAAGCTACGAACCGCTGTTCAAAGACCAGCAGTGACAACGATGTCGAGTTGCTGTCGAATTGGCGCGTAAACTCATGCGCTTCACCTCAACGCCCAACTCATCCAACTCATCAAAACCATGACCACCTCCGAAAAGAACAGCCTGCTCAAACAGAACACCATCTGCTGGCTTGGTGCGTTCATCCTGCCGGTGATCCTCCATTTTGGCCTCCGCCACACCCAGTTCCCCTGGCCGCTGATTCTCCCCTTCCTGTTCTTCGCACTGATGCTCGCCTCGAACAGCCTGCTCTCGAAGGCCATCGGCACGAGCTCGGACGATTCGAGTCAACGATAGGCGGCGAGTTCCCGCCGATGCTGCGGGCCGAAGAAAAAGACCGCAAAGGTAATCCCGAAAGTCACGAATGCCCGTCGTGGCTCACGCAGCCCCCTGCGTGATTGTCCCCACGCGAAGCGCACTTTATGTTCAGCGCTGCGCGTGAAGGGAAGTCACGCAGAGGGCTGCGTGAGCCACGGTTGCGGCGAGCGCTTGCGGATATCTCCTTCGATTTTCCGGCTGCAAAAATTCGGAGACATCCTGTAATAAATTCGCGTTCCCTCCGAAAGGAACGGATAACCCATCCCATCTTCTATGAAATCACTTCGCCGCTTTCTCACTGCCGTCCTCCTTGCCATCGGCCTGCCTGCGTCTGCCGAGATCATCGGCGTGGAGCAGTTCGACTACCCGGACGGCTCCATCGCGGACAAAAACGGCGGCACCTTCTGGAACTGGCGCAACCAGACCCCTGCCGGACGCACCACCACGGGCCCCTCCGACTGGGACGGCGGCCCCTCCGTGATCAATGGCCGGCTCACCACCAGCAACTCCTCCGCCGAGCGCGAATACAACGGCCCCGGCGAGGGCCTGCCCATCACCACCGACGAGGGCCTCGGAGCCATCAGCGCCTTCAACAACGGCACCCTCTCCTTCCTGCACAAGACCGTCTATTACCGCGTCACCCTCACCACCGGGGCCAGCCTCACACCAGACCTCCCCATTTCCCTCATTTCCTCGGACTTCGGCACGGACAGCGTCGTCTTCGGAAAACTCCCCGGCGGGTCAAATTTCGCCATCCGCGACCTCCGCGATGGCAATGCCACCACCACGTCCGGCACCGCCGTCGCGGCCAACACCACCTACACCCTCGTCGCCAAGCTCGACTTCGGAAACGGCGCCACCGGCACCGCCAGCCTCTTCCTCAATCCCGACCTCAATGCCCCCGAGCCGTCCCCGCTCGTCTCCCGCACCTTCATTTCCACCTTCTGGAGTTCCCGCCTGAAACTCTCCAGCGGCACCGGCGGCAGCCCCGTCACGTGGGACGACCTCGTCATCGCCACCTCGTGGGACTCCCTCGGCACCGTCGTCACCACCCTCGACGATGAGGACAATCTCACCCTCGGCGGCGGAGCGGGCGTCTCCCTGCGCGAGGCGGTGAAATATTCCCCTACCGGCAGCCTCATCACCTTCGCCCCCGGCCTTTCCGGGGGAACCATCACCCTCACCCATGCCGATGGCGACATGGAAATCCCCGGCGCCCTCACCATCGACGCCAGCGCCCTGCCCGGCGGCCTCACCGTGAGCGGGAACAACACCTCCCGGCATTTCTTTGTGGAATTCGAGAAATCCCTCACCCTGCGCGGCCTCACCCTCACCGGGGGAAATGGCAGCGGCCCGTTGAACAACAACGGCTCCGGCGGCGCGATTAACAACGACGGCGGCACCCTGACGCTGACGCAGTGCACCCTCTCCGGCAATTCCGCCAACTTCGGCGGCGCGATTTACAACGGCGGCCCCACGCTGACGCTGACGCAGTGCACCCTCTCCGGCAACCAAGGCGGCGCGATTTACAACAGCGGCACGCTGACGCTGACGCAGTGCACCCTCTCCGGCAATTCCGCCAGCAACCAAGGCGGCGCGATTTTCAACGGCCGCAGGCTGACGCTGACCAACAGCATCGTCGCCGGGAACAGCCTTACCGGCGCGGGCGGCAGCGGGGCGGACATTTTCAACGAACGCACCGTCACCCTCGTCGGCACGAACCTCGTCCAGTCGCTGGTGAACGATGGCGGCACCGAGAACGGCAGCGGCACCATCATCAATGCCGACCCCAAGCTCTCCCCCCTCGGCTGGTTCGGCGGGCCGGTGCAGACCATGCACCCGCTCATCGGCTCCCCGGCCATTGATGCCGCGGGCACCACCGATCCCGGCGGCACCGATGCCCGGGGCTTCCCGAGGTTTGTGGATGGGAATGACGCAGGTGGCGCGCAGCTCGACATCGGAGCCGTGGAGGCCGGGCCGCTGCGCACCGTGGAATCGGTGGGCGGTAGCTTCAGTGGCCTGCGGGCTAAGATCGCCGCCTCAACCGAACCGGGTGCCCGCATTGGTTTCGACAGCTCCGTTTTCCCCGCGCTACACATCGAAGACCTCAGCGGCGAGTTCACCATCGCGGCAGGCCGCACCTTCTTCATCGATGCCTCCAGCCTCACCGGCCCCGTCACCATCTCCGGCAGAAACCTCAACCGCGTCTTCAACATCCCCGCCACCGCCACCGTGGCCATGCACTCGGTGAGGATCGTGAATGGAGAAGCGCCGAGCTTCGAAAACGGTGGCGGCATCTTGAATGCAGGCACCTGCACGCTGATGTCGTCCACTGTGAGCGGAAACTCGGCCGACAGCGGTGGCGGTATCTACAGCAACGGTGCCTTTTCCGGGAACGCAGTATTGAGCCTGACAGGATGCACGATCAGTGGAAATCAATCTACGACAAACGGCGGAGGGATCCTGAGCAGCGGCACCTCAGGCCGTGCTATGTTGAACCTCACTTCATGCACCGTCTCGGGTAACTCCGCTGGTTACGACGGTGGTGGCCTCTACAACCGACTTGCCAGCCTGAACCTGAGCGCATGCACCATTTCGGGCAATACCGCCGTTAGTTACGGCGGCGGCATCTACAGCACAAAAGAATTTCCAGGTGTCCAAAGACCGACGCTCGGCCTCCATAATACCATCGTAGCAGGAAACTCCTCTGGTCAACCAGGCGCCAATCTCGAAGAACGGGACACCGACACCACCCAAACCGGCATCAACCTCATCGGCGGCGCCCCCCTCCTCGCCCCCCTCGGCGACTACGGCGGCCCCACGCAGACCATGCCGCCGCTGCCAGGCAGCCCGGCCATTGATGCCGCCACCGCCACCGCCGCGCAGACCGACCAGCGCGGCTTCCCGCTCTTCGGCCTGCCGGACATCGGTGCGTATGAGGCGCAGATCAGCGACATCGCCAATGTCACCACCAATGAAGACAACGCCGCGACCACCGCCAGCTTCAGCGTCGGCCAGATCGGCACGCTTGAGGCCTTTTCCGGCAACACGACGCTGATCCCGCACGCCAACATCGTCATCACCGGCAGCGGAGCCAGCCGCACCGTGACCCTGACCCCCGCCGCCAACCAGAGCGGCACCGCCACCATCACCGTGACCGACACCACCACGGGGGAATCGCAGGATTTCCTCCTCACCGTCACCGCCGTGAATGACGCACCGACGATTTCCAACCTCGCCGACCGCACCATCAGCGAGGACGCGAACACCGGAGCCGTGGCCTTCACCATCGGCGACGTGGAAACCGCCGCCGCCTCCCTGACCGAGAGCGGCACTTCCAGCAATACCACACTCGTCCCGAATGCGAACATCACCTTCGGCGGCAGCGGAGCCAACCGCACCGTGACCGTCACGCCCGCCGCCAACCAGAGCGGCACCGCCACCATCACCGTGACCGTGAACGACGGCCTCGCCACAGCCAGCGACACTTTCCTCCTCACCGTCACCGCCGTGAATGACACGCCCGTCCACACCACGCACCTCGCCGTGGACGGCGCAAACACCCCGCTCGCCCCCGGCGCAGGCACCAACGGACTGCCCGCCGATGCGAAGCTCACGAGCTTTGGCCCGCCCGCGACGAGCGACGCGGGCGACGTCGCGTTTGTCGGTAAATGGAAAAGCGCCACGAGCAAAGGCACCGGGCTTTTCCTCAACGACCAATGCCTCGCCATCGTCGGCGGCCCTGCGCCCATCGCCGGGGCAAGATACGTGAGCTTCACCGACCCGGTGGTGGACGGCGGCAAAGTCGTCTGCATCGCCAAACTCACCGGCACACCCAAGCCGCCTGCCAGCGTGGTGCTCAGCAACGTGAACACCGGCGGCGCACTCGAAGTGCTCGCGCAAACCGGCGGCAACGCCACGGCGGACGGCGCGAAGTTCAAGGCGTTCAAAAGTGTCGCCATCTCGGACCGCTCGTCCGGAAGCCTCGGAATCTTCGCCCAGCTCGCCGCCGGAACCGGCACCGCGCCAAAGACCACCGCCGCCAACGACCTCGGCCTGTGGATTGTCGAACGAGGCACGCTCTCACTCGCGCTCCGCGAAGGCCAGCTCGTCGAGGGCAAAACAATCAAGACGCTCGTGAGCTTCCTGCCCGGCGCAGGCTCGCCCGGCCAGGGCCGCGGCTGGCTCGGCAACGATGGCGACCCGGAAGTCCACGCCCTCGCGATCTTCACCGACAAGACGCAAGGCGTCGTATTGAAGAATACGGACCTCAGCGCGCCCCAAATCATCTCCGTCACCGGTGCAACCGCGGACGGCGCACCCGACATCGCCGGCGCGACCTTCGCAACCTACGGCCCGCCCGCCCGCAACGAGGCCGGAGCCACCACATTTCTTGCAACGCTGAAAGTGGACGCCACCAGCGGCGTGACCAAAGCCGACGCGCGAGGCATTTTCCTCAATCCCGCGAGCACCGGGAAATTCACCCCGCTCGCCCGCATCGGCAAACCCGCCGGAGTGAACAGCGCAGTCTTCAGCAAGCTCAGCGACCCCGTGCTTTCGCCCGACAGCGGCGTCGCATTCCTCGCCACACTCAAAGGCGGCACCGCCAAAGGACAGCTGACAAAAACGCTCTGGTGGAAACCCGTAGGCCAGCCGCTCACGCTCCTCGCCCAAGGCAGCGCCCGCCCCGGCTTAGACCTCCCCGCCGAGGCACAGTGGAAATCGTTCGACTCCATCGCCATCACCGACCGCGGCCCGCTCTTCGCCGCGAAGCTCGTGGCGAATAAGGGCGGCGTCACCGCAAAGACCGCGACTGGCGTATGGGCGTGCGATTTCGACGGCGAACCCCGCGCGCTCTTCCGCACCGGCGACGTCATCAACGGCAAAACGCTCGCCAAATTCACCCTGCTCAAAGTGACCGTAGGCAACGCCGGAGTGACGCGCAGTTTCAACAACACCGCCCAAGTCGTGTGGCTCGCCACATTCACGGACAAGACGACTGCTATCGTCATCACCGAGGTGCCGTAAAATAGGGCGGTCGGGCTGGCGGAAGGAGTTCCGCGTGGAAATGAGCCTTTCTCGGCGGCGGGACCGCGGGCGAGGGGAGTCAACGAACGCGCGTCTGCCGAAAGAAGTGCCCGATTCGCGGAAAGGGCGTAAATGAACGGCGGGCTGGCTTGTTTGCCATGCCCCGTGTTCTACTCGCTGAACTGTTCGCACGCTACCTCGCAGAACCGCCAAGCACTCCATGAAACTCCGACTCATCACTTTGATCACCGCCCTGACGGGCTCATGCGTGCAAGCCGCCACGGAAAACATCGCGCCAATGCTGGAGGAAATTCGGGCCAAGCACCAACTGCCCGCACTCGCGGCGGCGGCGGTGATCGACGGGCAGGTGGTCGCGCTCGGGACGACCGGGACGCGGAAAGCGGGCGGTCCGGAGAAGGTCACGGATGCCGACCTCTGGCACATCGGTTCGGACACGAAATCCATGACGGCCTCGCTCGCGGCGGTGCTCGTCGAGGAAGGGAAGATCAAGTGGGAGACCACGGTCGCGGAGATTTTCCCGGCTTATCGCAGCCGGATGAATGACGCATGGAAGGCCGTGACTTTGGAGCAACTGCTGACCAATCGCTCGGGGGCTCCGGGCGAACCGCCTGCGGAGTTGTGGCAGGCGGCCTGGAAACAAACCGGCAGCCCGACCAACCAGCGCATGGACTTTGTTCGCGGCCTGGTCGAGCGCCCGCCGGAAGCTCCGCCGGGAACGAAATACATCTACTCGAACCAAGGCTTCGCAATTGCCGGAGCGATGCTCGAAAAGGTCGCGGGAAAACCGTTCGAGAAGCTAATGGCAGAACGGCTTTTCACCCCGCTCGGGCTGAAGACGGCGGGATTCGGTGCGCCCGGCGACGCGCGCAGGGTCGATCAACCGTGGGGGCACACCGGCACCGGCGCGAATCTCAAGCCGGTCCCGCCCGGCCCCGCTGCCGACAATCCTCCCGCGATCGCTCCGGCGGGTGGCGTTCATCTCTCCATCGCGGATTTCGCCCGCTACGCCGGCTGGCACGCACGCAGTGCGAGCAAAGGCAAGGCGCTGCTCAGTGCCACAGGCTTTGCCAAACTGCACACGCCGCCATCCGGTGCGGACTACGCGATGGGTTGGATCGTCGGAGAGCGTCCGCCGGCTGGCGGCAAAGTGCTCAGTCACTCCGGCTCGAATACGATGTGGTATGCCGTAGTGCGGGTGGCTCCGGCGAAGGATGCAGCCTTTGTCGTGGCGACGAATGTCGCGGGGAAGGATGCTGCGCAGGGCTGCGACGAAGCGGTCGCCGCGTTAATCCAAAAGCTGCTGCGATGAACCAAAAAAACGAGCCTTCAACTACTCCAAGTTTGCCGTGAAGATGAACTCCCGGCTTTCACGAGCAACCCAAACGTCTGAATACATGAACCGTCTCCGCTTCTCACCTCCCCGCCGAATCGCATCACCTGCGCGCTTACCATGAACAAGGATACACCCGGTCATTCAGGCTTCGCCGCAACACCTGAGCCGCCGTATTACGCAGTCATTTTCACCTCACAGCGCACCGATGGCGATCAAGGCTATGGCGACATGGCGGATCGCATGGTCAAACTCGCCGCCAGCCAGCCCGGCTATCTCGGCGTCGAGAGCGTTCGCGGAGCCGACGGCGTGGGAATCACGGTTTCCTATTGGGCCAGCACCCGGGCCATCGCCGACTGGAAAGCGAACGCCGAGCATCGCATTGCCCAGGAAACCGGGAAGCGTGACTGGTATGCCAACTATCAGGTGCGCATCGCCAAAGTGGAGCGCGCTTATTCCAAGCCATGAACACCGCCGGCGTTCACATCCTCGCTGCCACCACGCCCGCGCAAATCGCTGCGATTCGCGCGCTCTTTCAGGAATACGTCGCATGGCTCGGGATTGATCTCGGCTTCCAGCATTTCGCCGAGGAACTCGCCGCGCTCCCCGGCTGCTATGCCCCGCCGCGCGGACGCCTCCTGCTCGCGCTCGATGGCGACACGCCGCTCGGCTGTGTCGCGCTGCGCCCGCTCGGCAACGGTGTTTGTGAAATGAAGCGGCTCTTTGTCCGAACACAGCATCAGGGCCGCGGCACCGGACGCGCGCTCGCGGAACGCGTCATCGCCGAGGCGCGCGCCGCCGGCTACGCTGGCATGGTGCTCGACACGCTGCCGCACATGACCGGCGCAATCCGGCTCTACGAATCCCTCGGCTTCACCCGCCGCTGCGCCTACTACGACACGCCGCTCGCCGAGACGGTTTTCTTCGAGCTGAGCCTTGCGAAATCAAACCTCGATGCCGTTGTCATCCGCGAACTGCGGCCCGATGACTCCGTTACAGCCATCACCGAATTGCTGCATAGCGCCTATGCGCCGCTGGCAGCGATGGGCTTCAAGTATCTGGCGACTCACCAGGACGAGGCGACGACACGGCAGCGATTGCAAAGCGGTATCTCCATCGTCGCGGAGCTTGATGGCGTCATCGTCGCAACGGTGACGCTGCGTGCTTCGAAGGCCGAATCTCTTTGTGCCTGGTATTTGCAGCCGGGCGTATGGTCGTTCGGTCAGTTTGCCGTGCGGCCCGACCTCGCACGAAACGGTCTTGGGACACGATTGATGCGTGTGATTGAGCAACGAGCGCTCCAGCAGGGCGCGACGGAACTCGCTCTCGATACCGCCGAGGGCGCAACGCATCTAATCCGATGGTATGAGCGACTTGGCTTTCGTTTCATCCAGCATGTCTCGTGGGATGAGACGAACTACCGCAGCGTGGTAATGTCGAAACGATTGCCCGCGCCCAATCCCTGACTCCGCATCCCGCTCGGCGACTACGAGGCGCACATGGCGGTGCCGTCAGGCGCACAGTCGCAAATGCTCGCCTCGACATTGCACCGCGTCGTCACGCGCTCACCACTCGTGCCGTCGAAGGCAGACTGGCGCGACTGCGCACGCGGCTGCGCGAACTCATCGCCAAAGAACTTCAAACCACACAACCATGAATCCCGATCCCGAAAAACTCCGCACACTGCTCGACGACGTGCTTCCATCGTCCGGCGAAAACTGCGGCCCAACGAGCAGCGACGTTCTCGCAATGCTGCGCGGCGAACGCACCCGCCGCCGCCGTCTGCAAAACGGCGTTGCGCTGTTGACGGTGATCGCCGTTGCCGCTGGCGCACTGCATTGGAATCGCCCGCCCGCGCCGGAGAATTCGATTGTCGTCCACAAGTCGCACAAGCCCGCGCCGATTGTCATCCATCGAGTGAATGACGAGGAACTCTTCGCGCTGTTGAAAGGAACACCCGTGGCGCTGATGGAGCGTCCGGACGTAGGGTGCACGCTGCTCGTCATCGAGCAGCCAGTGGCTCAGTGAAATGGATTGTGAACTACAGCGGATACGCGCTACCATTCACCTATGAAAAACCTGATCGCAATGACGGCAGCCGCGCTCGCAGTCACGATAGCAGCCCAGGCCCGGGTCGGTGAGACCGCAGACGAAATTGCTACACGCTTCGGCAAGGGCAAGAAGGCGCAAACACAGCGTCTCGCCGGAGCGGAAACTTTCGAGTACGAAAAGAATGATTTCTACGTTGAAGTGGTCATCCTCGACGGCAAATCCGTCATGGAAATCTACGTCCACCGAAAGGGCACGACGGACGACGTGATCAAGGAACTGCTGAAGGCCAACACGATCAACAACGAAACAGCCTGGCGCTTCGACCGGAAAGAGAACCGCTGGGAGAGGGGAGGGACGCCCAAATTGGTCGGCTTCCGATGGCCCGGCCACCCGGATTTTTTCTGCATCAAAGACCCCAAGGCGTGCGAGGCCGCGGAGAAGAAAAACAAGCCGAGTGCGAGCGGACTCTGATGAAGAAATCGCTCGCCGTCCTGCTCCGGTGTCTTGGCTTTAATCGTCCTGCGCCAACGACACGGCTCAGTCGCATCCTGCGGCGGAGCGAGCGGACGCTGACAGTACTGCTGCTGCTCTACGCCGGTCTGCACGTCTTTCCTCAGGTGTTCTTTGCACACAGCGTCACCACCGACGAAATCACCATCTACTCACGCACGCCGCTGCCTCCCGCGGCAGCCGAGTGTGCGAAGCGCGCCGCGGCTTTGACTCACCAATCTGAACTCGCGGTGCCGGGCCGTCGCGAGCGCGTGTTCGTTTGCAATGCGCAGTGGCTATTCCGGCTTTTCAAACCCACGGCGGGTTGCTTCGCATTCTCGGTTCCGCTCACGAACCATGTGTTCATCGCCGATGGAGATTTCACCGCCGATACCGCCCGCTGGCCCGCGCGTGAATTCAACACCCGCTCGCTGTCATCGGTCATCGCACACGAGATCACTCACGGCTTGATTCGCAATCGGCTGGGTCTTGTGCGTGGCGTCCTTTTGACGGATTGGGTGAACGAGGGCTACTGCGACTACGTGGCCCGCGAAAGCAGCTTCCCGGAGGCCGAAGGGCGTCGCCTTTTCACATCCGGCGATGAGCATCCTTCGCGGTCATACAGCTATTTCAAGGCTCGCGAAATGGTGCGCTACCTCGCAGAAAACCGGGGCCTTTCATTCGAACAAATCGTCGCCCGCGCCCGCGAATCGGCGAGTGTCGAAGCAGAGGCGCGTCAGGCGCGTCAAACACAACTACCATGATTACTCGTTGCATCCCGTTACTCGCGCTCCTCGTGAGCGTCATCGTTCATGCGGCACCGCCTGTCCGTATCACTGTGCATCCCGGCAAGGTGCGGCAGGAGTTTCAGGGTCTTGGCTGCGGGACGATGTTTTACGAAGGCCACGTCACCAGCCTCGCCGCGCGGCAGAAAGACGACCGTCAGCGTGCGCTCTACGACGACATGTTTACGAAAGTGAACACGCGCTACCTGCACCTCATGATTCGCGCGACGCACGAACCCGCGAACGACAATGCGGACCCGTGGACGCCTGCGTTTGATCCAGCGAACTTCAAATACTGCGAGCACACCATCGCCATCGCCAAAGCAGCGAAGGAGCGCCGGCCCGATATCGAGTTGCTCGCTACGATGCTCACCCCGCCGCCGTGGATGAAGACGAACAATGAAGAGAGCGGCAAAGGCAAGGCCACGCTGAAGCCGAAGCTCGAACTGGAATACGCTGAATACTTGTGGGCCTTTCTCGCGCACATGGCTCGCAATGGCTGCCCCGTGAAGTATCTGGCGATCTCGAACGAATGCGATTGGGACCACAGCCAGCCGGGCTGTTTCTTTTCTCCGGACGACCACGCGAAGC
This sequence comes from Verrucomicrobiaceae bacterium, assembly GCA_043755735.1. Classification (GTDB taxonomy): domain Bacteria; phylum Verrucomicrobiota; class Verrucomicrobiia; order Chthoniobacterales; family Chthoniobacteraceae; genus SXWH01. The sequence continues at coordinate 12,212 of JAYUSJ010000171.1, forward strand.
TCTTCGATACCGTCGGCGATTACCTGGACAAAATGGCGGTGAAATTCCGCGATGTGCCGCGCGCTTTGCTCGTCGGGCCCAACACGCTCAGCGCACCGGATGCTGTGAAGAACTACATCCCCGCAATCCAACGCAAGGCCGCGAAGCATCTCGCCGTGCTCGGTTCGCACGATTACGACATGCGCGGCGACCGATGGGGCGACTTGCAAAAGCTCGCGCGCGGCCGTCCCGTGTGGATGACGGAATGGTGTGCCCGCGGTGACGACGAATCGCCCGGCCAGATCAACTCCGGCACTGCATACGCCTCGGCGATGCACGACGCATTTTCCGGCGGCGTGAACGTCTGGATGGCCTACGATTGGGTCTATCCGCCGCGTAAAGGCGGCGAGGCGCTCATCCATGTCGATTGGGGAAAAGACTACACGCTTAAAAAGCCCTACTGGGTTTTCCGGCAATGGTCCGCACCGCTTGTTCCCGGAATGCGTGTGGTTGAGTGCGCGTCATCGAATGACGGGATCAACGCCACCGCATTCCTGTCTGCAAAGCGCGAACTGGTCGTCCACGTCGTCAACAACACAGACGCGCCCGCACCGCTTCAGCTCAACATTGCAGGCAGCGCCGCCCCGGCCACCCGCCAGCGAACCAGCGCCACGGAAGACGCCGCCACACTTTCGCCTCTGCCAATTTCCGCAGGAGGCTACAGCGACACCGTGCCCGCCCGCTCGCTCACGACCTATCAGCTCACGGTGAAGTGACCGGCGTCCGTTCGGACGGGAGACGCACTTCCTCAATCGTAGCCGAACAATTCTGTGAAGCCGATGCCCTGACGATAAGACAGCCACTCCCAATGATTTCGTTCTTTTTCTAAAAAAGTTCGTATCCTCCGCGACGCAATCTTTCTGGAAGCAGGTGAAACAACTTCACCGATGAACGCAAACACCAAACCATCCATCACCAACTGCCTCGAGTGTGAGGCACCGCTCCGCGCCTCGGAGCAACAGGGACTCTGCGCCCGCTGCCTCCTGAAACTCGGCCTAGCCAGTTCGCTCGACATCGGCGCCGGCGGCGCTCGCCAGTCGATCTTGCAGGCACCGCCGCTGATGCCGTTTGACTTTGGCGGCTATCGCGTTCTCCGGCTGCTGGGGCGCGGCGGGATGGGCGCGGTGTATGAGGCCGAGCAAATCGCCACAGGCCGACGCCTCGCGCTGAAGGTCCTGGGCCGCGCGATTGACGACGATGAATTGCGCCGCCGCTTCCTGCGCGAAGGGCGACTGGCGGCGGGAGTGACGCATCCGAACTGCGTGTACATTTACGGCAGCGAGGAAATCGAAGGCACGCCGGTCATCGCCATGGAAATCGTCGGCGGCGGGACGTTACGCGATTTGGTAAAGAAGCGCGGGCCGCTTCCTATCGCGGAGGCTGTGGACATCACGCTCCAAATCGTCGCCGGTCTCGAAGCCGCAGCGACCGCCGGAGTCCTGCACCGCGATATCAAACCCGCCAACTGTTTCGTGGGCACGGACGGCACTGTGAAGGTGGGCGATTTCGGGCTCAGCGTATCGACACTCGCAAGGCAGGATTCGCAACTCACCGCGAGCGGTGCGGTCCTTGGCACGCCGTCCTTCGCAGCGCCGGAGCAGCTTCGCGGCGAAGCCCTGGACGAGCGCGCTGACATTTTCTCCGTCGGCACCACGCTGTATTGCCTGCTCACCGGCAACCCGCCGTTTGATGGCGACAACGCAGTCCAAGTCGTCGCCGCCGTGCTGGAGAAAACGCCCGCACCTCTCGACTCCGTGCGCAGCGAAGTCCCCGCAGGCCTCGCCGCCGTCGTTGCGCGCTGTTTGGAGAAAAAACGCGACGCACGCTTTCCGAACTACGCCGAACTGCGCGCTGCACTGCTGCCATTCAGCTCCACTGCGGCGATCCCCGCCAAGCCCGTCACCCGGCTGCTCGCGTATCTGCCGGACATGCTGATCGCTTTGATCCCCGGATTGCTGGCCAATGATGAAAATGTTCACCACGCACTCGCACTCGCCGTGTTCGACTTACTTCTATTTGCGGGATGCGAGAGTCGCTGGGGCGCGACACCGGGCAAGATGCTCCTTGGTCTCCGCGTAACGAGACTGGCCGGCGGGAATCCGACGTTTGTTCAAGCACTCGTTCGAGCCGCGGTCTTCTTTGCCCCTGGACTCGCGTACTACCTCGCGCAACTGGTGTCTTCCGAGTTTGCGAAGCAGGTTACGCAAGCAAGCGGCTACGCTTTCGCGGCGCTTGCGGCTCTAGCACTCGCGACTGCTGCAATGTTTTCCACAATGCGTCGTCGGAACGGCTACGCGGGTGTTCACGAACTAGCCTCGAAAACGCGGACCGTCCATTCGCCGAAAAAATCGACGTTACTACTCGCAGGGCAAAAGGAGACGTTCGATCAAACTGCGCCAGGCATCGAACACATTGGCCCTTTCCTCGCCAGGGCGGCGGTCGACGGCACCGCGTTTCGCTCGGCCTTTGATCCAGTGCTCCAGCGTCCCGTCTGGCTCTGCCCGGAAGGGACTACCAGTGAGAGCGACCGGAGTGCCGCACGCGCCGGGCGTCTGCGCTGGATCGGCGCCGTGCAAGACGAAAAGGGCGGACTATGGGAAGCATGGGAATCAGCAGGCGGCTTCTCGCCGTACACTCGCGCTTTCAGCTCACAGCCTTGGTCTGTGGTCCGCTCGTGGTTGAGCGACCTCGCAGGGGAAATGGACGCCGCATCCCGAACCGAAGAAACACCCGAGCCTGTTTCGCTGGAACAAATTCGCATCACTGAAAATGGCCGTGCGCTCTTGCTCCCGACGCGGGCGCTTCCAGCGCAAGCAGCGACTTTCTCCGTCACGCCATCCGGTACACAGGCGTTCATCACCGCAGTTGCCGATCGCTGGCTGGACGCCTCGACGATTTCAGCCAGCGGGCGCGAATGCCTCGACCGCATCGCCGGAGGAACACTCGACCGGATGTCATTTATCGCCGGCAATCTAGCGGCGTGCCTGCAACATCCCGCCGAAGTCTCCCGTAGCCGCCGGTTGCTTTCGATGACCGCATTACCTGGACTTGTCGGGTTCTTCTCGATGCTGGTCTTTTTCGCCCTCGACGTACATTTTAAGAAACAAGCTGCGTTTGACCGGGAGTATCCCGGCCATTTCCCCATCATTGCGCTGACCAACTATCACGTCGGATCGAAGATGCTTTCGGAGAGTGCGGAACTCGGCGAAGTCAGCAGGCAATTGGATCGTGCTGCGGCAGTCTATTTGGCGGTGGTTTCGCGCAAGTTTATTGAGTCACCCGACTTTGAGCAGAAGACCAAAGCGGTTCTTGATACTGACGACCAAGCCGCTGCACGCAGTATGATTGCAGGCACCGGCAGTGTTTCTGACGAAGAGTTCAAATCCGCAAAGTCGTTGCTCGCCAGCACAGGCTTGCTCCAAGAGCCCGGCACCATTCCCAATAAATCGTGGGTTCCACTGATGATCGGAGCCGTCCTATTGAGCATCGCGTGCGGGGTCCATTTGATCTGGGTCGGCGCGACCGGGCATTCGCTCGCACTCGGCCTATTCGGGATGGCGTTGGTAAATTCGCAAGGCCGGAAACCGGGCAGACTTCGGGTCATCGCCCGCTCGCTCATCGGCTATCTGCCATTGGGGGTTGCTCTCTACCTGACAGTCCCGACTATCGCCGAACAACCTGGCTATGCGGCCTTCGTCGGCGCGGCGATGCTTCTGTTCTACATTGTCGGCGCAGTATTCGCCACGAGCAACCCGCGCCGTGGAATCATCGAGCGCATTCTCGGTCTATTTATCGTTCCGCGCTGACGCTCATGGCGACGTGACCTTCACCCGGATGAAGCGCTTTGTTCCGGCGGATTGAGGCTCGCTGTCGCGCACGGTGACGATGGCGGTGTTGTCGCCCTGGCTGATTGTGCTCAGCGGAGTTTGTGTCTGCCACACGATCAAGTCGCCGGAGGTCTGCGCATCGACTGTGATGCCGGTGGTGCCTTCGCGGACGCTGAACGTGGCCTCCAAGTAGCGTGGCAATAGATGGCGGGCTCGGAGCAGCGTCGCCGCTTCCGACGGTGACCAGAAAGGCCGAAAACTCCAGCGCGCGCTGCCGGAGGTCACCCTCACCGCGGCATCGTCATGAACTCCGCGCTCGTGAGGAGCGCCCACAAGAGATCGCGGACAGCTTCCTCCTGCCTGTCACCACGTGCATTGAGAAATGCGACGGTTTGCGCAAATTCCCCGGCGTCGGGCTCGCGACCGTATGCGGCGAGAAACGATTCGCGAATACGCGCCGGTGCATCCGCCAATGCCGTGATGCGCTTCTGCGCAGGCTTCAGGAGGTCGGCGAAAAGCGGCGAGTTCGTCAAAAATTGCGCCTGCTGAAATGTCGCGTTGTATTCCTTCGGCAAAACATCGGGCAATGCGGTGATGACTGCCCTCCGAAGCGTTTCCTCATTTGGGGGCAATCCCGCAGCCACCCGCCAGGAGCGTGCGAGTTGCTCTGCGGAAAGAGAGCGCTCCTGCGCTCCTGCAAAAGCTTCGGGCGGCGCATCGCCAGCGGCGAGTCCGTACATCCGGCTCATCACGATGCCACGGATGAGCCTGCGAATGTCGTGATTGTGGGACGCAAAATCCTGGGTCAGCCAGTCGAGTAGTTCGGGATGGCTCGGCACATTGCGCGCAGTCATTTCATCCGGTGGATTCACGATCCCCCGCCCCGTCAGCGCGGCCCACATGCGATTTACAAATGCGCGGGCGAGGAGCGGATTGTCGTGGGTTGCAGCATCGGCGAATGCTTCGCGACGGGAAAATTTCGGAACACGCGCCTTCGCTTTGGCGTCCACATATTTGTCGTCACCGTCGGTCTCCTTTTGGTCGCCACCGGGGCGTTCTTCACTCACCGAACGGCCGGTCAGCAGAGTCACCACAGCGGGCTGCGATTCCTTTTTTAGATTCGTGAAATTGATGAATCCGCCCACGGCGGACTCGCCGACTTCGTTGCCGCCCTCCACATTTTTGCTCCGGTTAAACGCTGCCACAAGGCCCCAATAGTGCCCCTGTTTGATCTCCCTCGCGAGCGGATGATCGTGACACTGCGCACAGTCAATCCGTGTTCCGTAAACGACCGGCGCGACCGCTTCAGCAATGACTTGATGCTCGTTTTTTCGCTCGTAAAGAAACCACGAGGCGCCTTTCTCCGAGCGGGCGACGAGAAAGGCCCGGACTGTTTCGTTCCACGGGCGATTCGTTCGGAATGCAGACTCCAGAAATGACCACCAGCCGTTTTTAGCCCGGCGCTCCTCCTGGTTGCCACGCTTCCCCCGGCCCATGAGAAAAACGTCCCATAACTCGCGCATCCTCACCGGATATTCTTCGGACGCGAGCAATCGGTCCACGAGCGCACCTCGTTTATTCGCATCCGTGGAGGCGAGAAATCCCGCGAGTTCCTCCTGGGTCGGGATTCGTCCCGCGAGGTCGAGAAAGAGCCGCCGGCACCAAGTGCGATCATCGGCGGCGGGTGCCGGCTTCACCCCGCGAGCCCCCCATCCTTCCGAAATGAGCAAATCGATCGCTGAAGTAACGGTCTCAAACTTACGGACCACCGCCTCCTTTGGCACCGGCGCAACGGTCATCGCGGCAATCCAGGCGCGGACGGTGTCGCGCTCGGCGTCTGAGAGTTGCTTTTTCGGCGGCATGTGCGGGTCTGCACCTGCTGCGAGGTTTTTAAAGAGCGGGCTCTCGTCCGGTTTTCCGGGCACGATGACCGCTCCATCGTCGCCCCCTTTGAGCGCGGCCTGCGGGGTGTCGAGCTCCAGACCGCCCTTTTGCTCGATGGGTCCGTGGCATTTCACGCATTGGACGTCGAAAAGCGGCTGAACCTTGCGAGCCCACAAGTCACCCGCATCCTCCGCACCGGCAAAACAAGCGGTGGCACACGAAAACAGGATTACAAAAGAGCAGCGCAACTTCACGCGCTGACAACCGGGGAACCGATGGTATTCTTGGACGCTCATTCGCGGAATTGACGGATGCCTGAGCGATTGATGACCGGAAGATCAAAGTGTTCTGTTGACAATCGCGCCCCGATTCATAGCCTCCGCGCTCCTTTTTCTAAGAATACCGATATATGGCCAATACACCATCAGCCGCAAAACGCGCACGCCAAACCGTCCGCCGCACATCCCGTAACCGCAAGGCGAAGGGCATCATCAAAGGCGAACTCAAGGACATCCGTGCAGCAATCACTGGCGGCAAGAAAGAAGACGCAGCCAAGCTCCTCGC
>JAYUSJ010000172.1:0-5495 GCA_043755735.1 Verrucomicrobiaceae bacterium
AAGAAGAAGTAACTCCATTCCATCCGTGGAGATGAATGTTTCCGAGCTGGCCACCCTTGTGGGTGGCCAGCTTGCTTCCGGGGCAGATGGTTCTGTCATCGTGCGCGGCGTCGCCTCCCTCGCGGAGGCCGGGCCGGGCGATGTCACGTTCCTCGGGGACCCACGATACCGCCCGCTGCTCGCGGCGTGTTCCGCGAGCGTCGCGCTCGTTCCTGCGACATTCACCCACCCGGTTTCCCCCATCTGTATTTACTGCGAGAATCCAGGGCAGGCGTTTGCCAAAGTTCTCGCGCACTTTGCACCTCCAGCCATCGAGCTGCCGGAAGGAATTCATCCGACCGCCATCATCGGGAAAGACGTCACTCTTGGCGATGATGTGCGCATTCAGCCGTATGCAGTCATCGAGAATGGCGCGACGATTGGAGCCCGCACCATCATCGGTTCGCACGCATACATCGGACACGAGGTCCGGGTCGGCAACGACTGCCTTCTCCATCCCCGCGTGACCATCATGCACCGCTGCACCGTCGGAAATCGGGCCGTCATCCACAGCGGCGCAGTCATCGGAGCAGACGGGTTCGGGTTCGAGTTTAAGGACGGCCGCCACGTCAAAGTCCCGCAAACCGGCATCGTCGAAATCCACGACGATGTCGAAATCGGGGCAAATACCTGCATCGACCGCGCCAGATTTGGGCGGACAGTGGTCGGCGAAGGCTGCAAATTGGACAATTTAGTGCAAGTCGGTCACAATGTGCAGGTTGGAAAGCATTGTCTTCTCTGCGGCCAAGTCGCGATCGCGGGAAGCGTCCGAATCGGCAACTATGTGACTTTTGCGGGACAATCTGGCGCTACCGGGCATATTTCCATAGGCGACCAGGTGACGGTTGGCGGAGGCAGCGGAGTCACTAAATCACTGCCGCCAAGGGAATTAGTGATTGGTCTCCCTGCAATTCCAGCCGCGGAGTGGAAGGAGCAAATCGTCCACATTCGCCAGATCGGCAAGCTCAAACAACGGATCTCGATAATAGAGCAGACTTTGGGCGTTAAAAAATAAAAATTCGCCTTCGCGAATGTAACGCTTGCCCGCCGGGATTCGGCATCTACGCTTGCTCCCACAGGCATGAAGAGCAAACGCACACAAAAGAAAACGCCGGCTTCGAAGCGCAAGCCATCGAAGCGTTACGCAGCAATTCCACGCGCGAATGTGCAACGACAGTTCGAGTTTAATACCGAGGGACAGTACTTCGAACTGCGGAGCATCTTCGACAAAGTGAATCGTCAGTACTTCGACAATCGTCTGCGCAAGTACACGATCACGTGGGGACAAAAGCGTCGTAAGAAACCCGCATCGATGATCGTCTTCGGCAGCATTCAGGAAGATGATCGCATCATCCGGATTCATCCGCTTCTCGATCGGGAATTTGTTCCGCGTTGGTACGTGGAGTACGTGATCTTCCACGAGATGCTGCACGCATTTGTTCCGGACCGATACGACAGCGCGGGACGTCGCATCATCCATCACGATGAATTCCTCAAACGCGAGCGGGGCTTCCGTTTTTACAAGCGCGCCATCGAGTGGGAGCAGGACAATCTCGGGCGCTTCCTGCGCTAAACGAATGCGCTTTCCGCGCTCGCCACTTCCGAATTAATCGCGACACACTCCGGCATGAAGCGTGTATTTCTTTCAGTGGTTGCCAGTTCTCTGTCGTGTCTCGCCGCCGGGCATTCACCAACGGAAACCGCGGCATCGTTTACACTGGCTGATCCAGACCTCACGATCGAGCTGATCGCTGCGGAACCGCTGGTGGAGTCGCCGTGCGCAATGGCCTTCGATGAACGCGGGCGGCTCTTTGTCGCGGAGAATCGCGGCTATCCCGACTCGTCCACGCCGGTCGGACGAATCGCTCTTCTGCAAGACACGGATGGGGATGGCCGCATGGATAAGCGGAGCACCTTTGCCGAAGGCCTGACTTTTCCAAACGGAGTGCTGCCCTGGCGCGGTGGAGTCATCATCACCTGCGCTCCCGATGTTCTTTTTCTGAAAGACACCGACGGCGATGGCGTAGCGGACGAACACCGCGTCTTGCTGACGGGCTTCGCGACAACCGGCAGCACGCAACTGCGCGTGAACGATCCAACCCTCGGCGCAGACGGTTGGATCTATTTTGCGGCGGGGCTCAGCGGAGGAAAAATCAATACGCCGGGCAACGGGAAGCCCGTGGAGATGAGCGGCGACCTTCGATGGAATCCGGAGACGGGTGCGATTGAGAATATCGATGGCCGCTCGCAATACGGTATGGCGTTCGACGAGTTCGGACGCCGGTTCATTTGCATGAATCGCGTGCAGGTTCAGCATGTCGTGATGAACTCACGCTGGCTGAAGCGAAACCCCACGCTCACCGCGAGCGACACGGTGCAAAATTGCCCGGAGCTTGTGCCGAATTCATTGATGCGCAGCACAGGCGGTGCAGCGCGGCTCTTTCCGCTCAGCGCAAACATCACGACGGCGGATTCGCATCAGGGTTTCTTCAGCGCGGCGTGTGGCGTCACGATTTGGAACGGCCATGGCCTGCCTTCGCGTTTTCGCGGCCACGCGTTCTCGTGTGACCCCACGGCAAATGTCGTGCACCTCGACAGGATGGAACGCAGCGGTGCGACGTTCAGCGCGCAGCCCTTTTATTCAGGACGTGAGTTTCTCGCATCGCGCGATGACTGGTTTCGCCCGGTCTTTTTGTGCAGCGGCCCCGACGGTGCGCTCTACGTCGCCGACATGACCCGCAAGACGATCGAGCATCCCGACTATCTGCCGGGCGAAGTGCGAAAGCAGACGGATTTCGAGAGTGGAAAAGGCATGGGGCGCATCTGGCGCGTGAAATCGAAAACACCGCCCGCAAAAGCGGAACAATTCGAAGCCGCCGCACTGCTGAAGATGTCCGCAGAAGGAGCCGTGGATGCCGAAGCACTAAATCGCGCATGGAACTCCGGCGACGCAGATATGCGGGAACTGGTGCTCCGGGTCTGGCTGGAAAACCCCAACGCCCGCGCATGGAAGCCCGACCCTTCCGTGCTCGCGCAGGAACCGGCTGCAAATGTCCGCTTTATCGCAGCACTCGTGCTCGGAGAGCTCGACGAAGGGGCTCCCGCACTCGGTGTAATCGCAGCGAAGGATATCGCGGACCGCTGGACGCGTGCGGCGGTGTTGAGTTCCATCGCGAAAAAGGAAGGCGAGTTTCTTGAATCGTTTGCGGGCGAATTGAAGTCACCGGGGTTGGATTCCCTGGAACTGCTCATCGCTGTCGGACGATCATTCCCAACGATCGAAAGCCTTCCAAAGATCCGGCCCGACTTTTTCCCTGCGCTCGCACTCGGCGTGTCTCTTCAATCGGGCTCACGGCTGGACGCTGCGCTGGGAGCCAAAGCATCGGAGGCTGCGCTCGACACAAACCGCGGCCATGCAGAGCGGCTCATTGCCATCCGGCTGCTCGGGAGGCTTCCATGGTCCGCTGCGGGCGCGCTGGCGAAGCTTGCGCACGATACGGATGAGCAACTTCAGACCGAGGCCACTCGCATACTCGCAGCGTTTCCGGAATCCGGCGCCTCGGGGATTCTTCTGCCAGAAGCCGCGTGGGCACGAATGTCTCCCACCCGTCGCGAGGTCGTCCTGGGGGCGCTCATGGCAAATGTCGCTCATTTCGCACAACTGCTCGATGCAGTTGATGCCGGTCGGGTTCCACCGAATGCCTTCCACACACAACGACGCGCACTTTTCCAAAAACACAGCGACGAAAAAGTGCGAGCTCGGGCGGCGGCACTGTTCACCGTTCAAAGCTCGGACGCTCGCAAGAAAGCGGTCGAGGACGCAAAAGCAGCACTGCTACTCGCCGGCGAGTCGACGAATGGGCGCGTCGTCTTCCGGAACGTCTGCGCGACATGCCACAGACTGGAGCGCGAGGGCCACGCAGTCGGGCCGGACCTTTTCGACATCCGGGGGCAGACCAAAGAGAACATCCTTTTTCACATCGTAGAGCCCGATGCCGAGATCGCGCCCGTCTTTGCGACCTACATCGCCGAGACGAAAGATGGGCGTTCCGTGAGCGGCATCCTCGCGAGCGAGACCGCGACGAGCATCACGCTGCGAGGGCCATTGGCGCAGGAAACGGCGTTGCTTCGGAGCGATGTGACGAAACTGGAAGCACTACCGGCGTCGCTCATGCCCACAGGACTGGAACAGGCATTCTCCAAGCAAGACCTCGCCGACCTTCTCGCTTATCTAAAGGGTGAAGCCGGCCGCTGAGTGTCGCGCGTAGCGAAATCCCGCTATCGGTCCACGTGGCGCTGCTTTGCAAAATGCCGCGACCTTGAACGCCATACCCATGAATTGAGGGTGCATGAGCGTCTGGAACGCGCGTACGTCGCCGGCATTCTCCCCGTCGGCAAAATGCGACTCCCCCAGTCCGACCATGAAGTGATGCTGGTCCGTGTATCCCGCGAGTTCCAGCCCGGCCAAACGCGCGGCGTCGGCAAGTTCGGAGAAATTCACGTGCGCAGTCAGATCGATTTCGCCGGGGCGACTCAGCGGATTCTCGACGCGCTGATGATTCGCATACGCACTGAGCGTTCCCGTCGTGCGAGTCGGCGAATGATACTCATCACGCGGCCATCCGTAGTCCACGAGCAGGACGTATCCACGGGCCATCCGCTGCGCCGTTTCGGCGAGCCACTCGGCGGCAGCGAGATTCACCTCCGTGACGGTGCCCGCAAGCGGTGTCGGGATTCTCAAACACGCCGCTGCGAGTTCGGGGGACGACAGTTCGCCCTCGATAAAACGAAACTCCTCACCGGACCACGCCACATACCGCTCCAGCCACGCCGAGCCAACCCACGTCACCACGTGAACCGGGAACGCATCGACAAGTTCGTTGGAGAAATGCACGCCGGTCCAATACGGCAGCGTCGACTGCGAATCATGCCATTCCACGCTCGTCAAATATCCTGTGAGCCGTTCGCGCTGCAAATCCGCCAGCGCCGCCGATGGCTCCACGATGCGGTATCGGGTCGCGAAATAACACTCCGGCGCAAACTCCCGCAGCCCCTCCAGAGCGTCCGCCGCAAAATCGCCGCCATGCGCACCTTGCTCCACGATGGTAAACTCCGCCGGCTCGCCCAGCAGCCGCCACAATTCCGCAAACTGCCGCGCCATCAAACGTCCGAACAACGGACCCACGCTCACATTGGTAAAGAAGTCGCCCTTTCTCCCCACACGGGCGCGCCCGGATGTGTAGTAGCCGTGCTCCGGATGATAGAGCGCGAGTTCCATGAATCGTCGAAATGGAATGGAGCCTGTCTTTGCCGCTTCGGCCTGAATAATGGCGGTGAGTTCGTTCATAGCGCCCACCTATAATGGTGGGGGGAGTGGGCAGAACTGGATTCGAACCAGTGAAGGCGTAAGCCAGCGGATTTACAGTCCGCCCCGTTTGGCCACTTCGGTATCTACC
>JAYUSJ010000173.1:0-18441 GCA_043755735.1 Verrucomicrobiaceae bacterium
CGAATTATTATCCGTCGTGCCGCTGAGGGTCAGCGTTCCCGTTCCGATCTTCGTCAGCGTGTTCGTATTCACCGAACCGCTGAACGTGATATTGCCCGCTGCCACTCCGACTGTGGAGCCGCTGTTGGTAATTGTTCCCGACACCGTCGCCGCTGCCGCGTTCGAGTTGATGATCGCGCCCAATGCGCCGACACCCGTTCCCGCCGAGGTGATATTCTCGGCGATGGTCAGGCCGTTGAGGTCGAGCGTCGCACCGGCGGTGATCGTCGTCGCACCTGCCGTCGTGCCGAGCGCCGTTGCATTGCCGAGCAACACCGTGCCTGCGGTAATCGCAGTTGCTCCTGCGTAGCTGTTTGGTCCGCTCAGCGTGAGCGTGCCGCCCCCCGCTTTTGTCACTGCGCCAGCGCCCGAAATGGTTCCGGCGATGGACTGCGCGGAGGCCGAAGTCACTGTGAGTGTCGTGCCCGCCGAAAGCGCCCAGTTTCCGCCAATCACGCCGGCACCCGAAATCGTGGTGTTTCCGGCCAGATCGTTGAATGTTCCGCTGAAGGAACTCAGTGCGCCGGAGAGGACTAGCGTACCACCGTCCGTCCGGTTCACACTGCCCGCGCCCGACATTGAGCCCGAGAAGGTCGCCGTGGTGGAGCCGTAAGCGCGGATTGTTCCGCCGCCTGCGCCAATGACCACATTGTGCGCCATCGTGAGATTGCGGTTCGGATCAAGCAGACCGCCGCCATTCAGTGTGATCGTGTTCGCTGCGTTTCCAAATGCCGCATCCGCCGTGTAAGCGACGAGGCCCGAAGTAATCGTCACCGCTCCGGTGAAGGTGTTCGTCGCCCGCAAATCGATGCCGAGCGCCGGGCTGCCGCCGCCGGTCGGCGAGACATCGCCCGTGGACCGCAGCGTCAGCGGTCCAGTCCCGGCGATGACCTGATTGAGCGTCACCGTCGCGTGCGAAACATAGCCGGAAGCATCAATCGTCGCACCGCCCGCCGCGATAGTGATCCCGCGATTCGCGTTTGGATCGTAAGCCGTCGCGAGCTTCAAAGTGCCGCCATCGAATGAAAGCAACGCCGCAGAGAATGCACCCGGAACCGCGCCGAGATTTCCATCCGAAGTGGTCGAAACCACACCGCCATTAAACGCGATGCCGCCGTCGAATGTATTCGCGCCGCTGAGCAGCAATGTGCCGGCGCCGATCTTCGTGAATCCCTTGCCCGCGCCGTTGTTTCCGACCGCCGCATTGAGCGTGAGCGTCGAGGCCGCATTCGTCACTTCGATGGTGGAATTTTTGCCAGTGCCTTGCAGCGCAAATGCGCCAATCTTCGTCGTGGTCGCCGTGGTGCCGGTGTATTTGATCGTGCCGCTGCCGCCTGCGCCGATGAACAAGTTCCCGCCGCCGAGCGCCGCGAAGTCTGCGATTTCGAGCACACCTGCGTTGATTACATTGGAGTTCGTATGCGCATTCGCTGCGTTGGAGAGAACCAGCGTTCCCGTGCCGTCCTTCCACAGTTCGCCGCCGCCGGAGAACGCGCCGCTGAGCGTCGCCGTGGTGCCGAGGAAGACATTGATGTACCGGTTGCCGCCTGCGGTGAGCGAGACGGAATTGCTGAACGTCGGCGCATCGCTGCGATTGAGCGCCAGTGTGCCGCCGCTGAGCGTGATGCTTCCCGTGCCCGGCGTGCCGGTCGTGCTGCCTGCGCCGATTTGGAGCGTGCCCGCATTGATTGTCGTGCCGCCGGAATAACTGTTCGCGCCAGTCAGCGTCTGCGTGCCGGAGCCCGCTTTCACGTAAACGCCAGCCACCACCGAATTGGCAAGGACGCCGCCAAACGTTGCGGTGCCGTTGTCCACGCCAAAGGTAAAGTTGACGTAACCTGCGCCACTGAAGCCGCTCTTGATCGTGCCGGTGCCGGTCAGCGCATCCACCCGGACATTCGCTTCCACGCCGTCGAAGATCGCACCCGACGCGACGTTGAGGTCGGACAAGTTGCCCGTCCAAACTTCGCTCGCATTCGATCCGCCTGTCAACTGGCCGCCCTGCACGTCAATCAACGCGCCTGAACTCAGAGCGAACGTAGCTGCGGTGATTCCCCATTGTGCAGTTCCTGCGCCCGTCTTGCTGAGCGTCCCAGCCCCGCTGAATGTCGTCGAAGCATAGTCGCGCGTCCCGCTCGCGACGTTCAGTTCCAATGTTGCGCCGCTGGCGATGGAGTGCGCGGTCGAGCCGTAGGTATTTTGAAGCGCTATAACGCCCACGCTGACCGTGGTCGCGCCGGAAAACGTATTTGCCCCACTGAGCGTCAGCGTGCCCGCTCCCTGCTTCGTCAGGCCGCCCGCGCCTGTGATGAGGCCCGCGGCCGTCGTGCTCGTCGCGTCACCAACCGTGAGCGAAGTCCCGTTGATCGCCGTGGTGGTGCCCGCGATGCTTGTGAACGAGTTCAGCGTCACCGCTGCGCCCGTCGTCACTGTCAGCGTCTTGGTTCCGTCCAGGCTCACGGTTTCGCTGTATAGGCCATCGTTGACGATGATCTGTCCGCTTGCAGTCGCTGCCGTGATGCCCGCACCGATCGTGCTGAATGCGTCCACCCCAAAGATCGCAGGCTGATTCCCCGCAGTGCCAAAGTCGGCATCCGCGATGAATGTGCCGTTCGTGAATCCGGTCCACGCCGTGTCCTCGGCATACACCACGGTCGGCGTCGATGCGTCCACGAGCACGACGTTGTTTCCGTCGCCGCCGTTGTAGAAGATTTTGAAGCTCGCAGAGCCCAGTGTGACCGTCGCGCCTTCCGCTGGCGATGCGCTCGCCACCGTCGCGCCGCCGGAGGTCTTGTTGATCAAAGTGAGCGTCTGCAACGCCGATGCCGCAGCGACGCCGCCACTGATGGAAAGCGTCGCGCCGCTCAAGTCCACAGTTCCACCCACGACGATCTGGTCGTAGTCGGTGCCGGCGATGTTGTAAGGCGAGTTCACCTCGAAAGCGACCGTTCCCGTCGGCGTGAAGTTGCCGCTGATGGTCAAAATGCCGGGGCTGTTTCCGGGAGCAACCGTGCCGTTGCCTGACACATTGCCGGTGACGGTTCCCGAGCCGCCAAACGTGCCCGGCGATGTCACGGTAACGTTGCTCGTCACCGAGCCATTGACCCGCAGCGTTCCCGCACTAACGGTCGTCGCCCCGGTGTATGTGTTCGTTCCGGGTAGATTCAGCGTGCCCGTGCCCGCCTTCGTGAGCGTCGCACTCGTTCCGGTTATTGCGCCGGTGATCGTGCTCGCCGCTCCCGTGTTCGTGATGCTCAGCGCGCTGGACGCCGCGAGTGCGATGGAAGTCGCGTTAAAATCCCCCGCCGTGACCGTGACGCCCGTCAGCGGCGTAGTGCCACCAACCGCCCCAGTGAGCGTTACATTCCCAGCCCCGCCCGTCAGAGCGAGCGACTGCGCGCCGTTGATGGTCGAGCTAAAGCTGATCGCGCCATCCGATGCTGTGCTGTCTGTATCGATTGTGACGCCAGCGCCCAAAGTTACCGCGCCGGTAAAAGTCGCCGAGCCTGCCGCGCTCAGACCGTCCGTGGAGACATTGCCGCCCAGGGTGATTGCCGTCGCAGTCACCGACACACCGCCGCTGCGGGTGTCGATTCGTCCGATGCTCGCCGAAGCAGCGCTTGTGATGGTGTAAGTTCCAAGGTTCACCGACGCGCCGACGTTGCCCGTCGCTGAAATCGCACCCGTCCCCGCATCGAGCGTCAGTATGCGATTGTTCCCCACAGTGTCTGCATTCACCGTACCCGTGATGGTGATGCCCGCATCCGTCGTCGTCGCGTTCGTGTTGAGAGACACATTGCCCGTTAGCTGGATCGCACCAGTGAGCGAGATGGCTCCCGCGGTTCCGCCGGTCGTCGTGGTCAGTGCGCCGGAAAGGTTGATGTTCCCGCTAGCGGACTGAGTAAGGGAGATTCCACCATCGCGCGTCGTCACGTTGCCGACGCTTGTGCTCAGCGAACTGACTACCGTCAGCCCTTGCAGCGCGTTCGTTCCACCCACAACACCGGTGAACGTCACATTTCCACCGCCGCTCGTGATGCTAAGCGTCCGCGGTGTCGCGTCGCTGTTTACGGTCGTCGAGAACGTCACACTCGCATCCGTCGAGCCATCCGTATCGAAAGCGACGTTCGCCCCGAGAGTCACCGGTCCGGTAAGGATCACCGCGCCCGCCGTTCCGCCGTTATCCGTCGCGATGTTGCCCGCGAGCGTGATTGCCGAAGCCGTCACCGACAGACCGCCGCTGCGAGTCGTCACCGCGCCCAGCGAAGCCGAAGCCGCGCTGCTCACCGTGAGCGATTGCATTGCCTGCGAACCGCCAATTACGCCGCCAAACGAAACCGCGCCGCCTGTTCCTGCAGCGATACTCAGCGTGCGATCGCTCGACGCCAAATCCGCATTGATTGCACCGCTAAATGTGACCGCCGCGCCCGCCGCCGTTCCACCGGCATTCGTCGT
Organism: Verrucomicrobiaceae bacterium; assembly: GCA_043755735.1. Lineage (GTDB taxonomy): Bacteria > Verrucomicrobiota > Verrucomicrobiia > Chthoniobacterales > Chthoniobacteraceae > SXWH01. The sequence goes on from JAYUSJ010000173.1 coordinate 4,495, forward strand.
GTCAATGGCTGCATTTGCTGCAAGCACCACTGCATTCGAGAAAGTCAAAGGTCCACCCGCCGTCGTAAAGTTCGCGTTTAGATTGATGTTCAGCCCCGTCCCCGCCGTCAGCGTGATCGCGTTCGTGTTCAGGTGCGAAATCGCCGCGCTCACCGTGATCGCCCCGCTGCTCGCGCTGCCGATTTGCAAAGTGCCCGCTGTAATAAAATCGAGCTCCGCATCCGTCAGCCCGAGTGTGAGCGGGCTGCCTGTCAGCACGTCTGCGCCGCCGAGGTTGATCAAAGTGCCCGCCGTCCGAGTGTTGATCGTCGTCGTCGCGGTGCCGCTGTTAATGCTACCGGAAGCGCCCAGAGCGATGCTATCGGCGTTGATGATGATCGCATTATTTCCGCCGGGCAAAATCCGTCCCATGCTGGAAACTCCGACTTCGAGCGCAGAGCTCAGCGTATTGCCGGAGATGGCCGTTATCGTCGTCGTCCCGTTCCCTGCGCCGATTTTCGCGAGGTTGCTTTGAAAGCCGTGTCCGTCCACAACCACGCCCTGATGATGATTGTTTGAGCCCGCCCCGCCGGTTCCGGTCACCGTCAGATTTCCGCTTCCACCAGCGCTAATCTGTCCGTTGCCGAAAACGCGCACGCCAGAGCCCGCCCCCACTGCTCCGATTGTACTTGGCCCGCCGGTCGCAGTAACGCTCACATTGCCGCCGGCCGACGAGATGGTCGCGGAAACGCGGACATCCAGACCAACATTCGCGGATGCCGCTGCCGTGCTCGCCGTGCCCACGACTGTCACGCTCCCCAAGCCTCCCGCCGTGATCGTCGCGGTATCGAGATAAATGCCGCCTGTGTTATTCCCCGCACCGACATTTCCCGCGATTCCGGTGACACTTACATTCCCGCCGGAGGAAGTCACCAGCGACCCGCCCGCGATCACGGTGCCATAGTTGGCGCCAGCCGCAGTTGACTTTCCGGTGCCATGCAGGGTGACTGAACCACTGCCGCCCGCCGACACCGATGCCGAGATTTCAACCTGAACACCGTAGCTCAAACTCGCGGCACTCGTGCCGCCACCTACGCCCGTCACCGACACCGATGCGCCGCCGCTGGAAACCAAGGTGCCAGCGTTATAAATCTGCACACCGATGTTCCCGATGCCAGTCCCATTACCGCCAGTGCCATTGAGCGTCAGCGTCCCGCTGGTACCGCCGAGGACATCGCCTCCGCCACGCACTGCGATGCCCGTTTGGGCTCCATTGCCGGTTCCACCGGTGCCAGTAAGAGACCCCGCGCCCGTCCCCGTGCTTTGCACGAGGCCGCCATTCACATCAATTCCGGTGAAATCCCCTGTGCCTGTCGCTCCCGCATTCGCGGACAGCGTGAGCGCGCCATTCACCGTCGTGATGCTCGACCCGCTCGTGAGCGAAATATCCCGCACAGTCGTCAGCGAAATCGTCCCCGTCCCGCTCGCCGCAAGGTCAGCCGAGGAATTTGCAAGGCTGATCGTCCCGTCGCTCGTGCCCGTCGCCGTCGCGGTGAGGCTCTTATTCACCGCCATCGTCACCGTGTTGCTGAAAGTGATCCCTGCCGTGCTGGTCAGCGTCGCATCGCCGCCGAGTGACCAAATGCCACTCGCGGTGATACCACCGGCCGTCACGTTCAGCGTGCCCGTGCCGGAGATGTTATTCGCGATGGTGAGGCTGTTGCTCCGGCTGAAGACCAGCGCGGAATTGTTCGTCACCGCACCTGCGCCCAACGTGCCCGTGGTGCCGCCGTTGCCGACTTGCAATGTGCCGCCGGTGATCGTGGTGATGCCGGTGTAGGTATTCGCATTCGTCAGCGTGACCGTGCCGCCACCCAGCTTGGTGAGCGCGCCGCCGGAAATCACTCCGCTGAGCGTGCCTGTGCCGGTGTTTGTGAGCGTGGTTCCGCCAGTCGCGGCGATATTGCCCGCACCGTTGATGTTCACGCCGTTGAGCGCCGTGCTCGTCCCGGAGGAAAGCAGTCCGTTCACGGTTATATCCCCCACAGCCGTCGCGCTGATCGGGCCGCCGCTCGATGTCGCAGAGCCGAGCGTGATGTTGCCGCTCGTAACTGTGCTCAGAAAAACACCCGAGCCTCCAACGATGATGCCCGATGCATTGAGATTGAAGCCCGTAATCGTCGCCACTAGGAACGTCGCCCCCGGTGCGGTGGCGCTGGTGATCGTCACATCCTCGGTGGCACCACCCACAAACAGGTTGCCCGGTCCGAAGACATTCGTCTGGGTCAGGCTCATCGAGACGCCGCCCGTGCCCGCGCTGGTGAGCGCAATTGTGCCATTCTGCGCAGTAGCCGAGACCGTTGTCGCGTCCACCGTGATGGTTGCATTGCCGCCGTTGCCGCCGATGCCGTAAAAATCAAAACTCCGCGTCACTCCCTGCTTGAGCAGCGTCACCACTCCACCCGTGATGTCCGTCGCCACGTCGCCGCCGTTTTGGATCGGCCCGACCGTCGAAGTCAGCGTGACATTGTTTGTCCCGGCGTTCAACCCGGTGACGGTGATCGTCCCGCCATGCACGCTCACATCATCCGCAAAGCTCGAAGTGCGGATATCCACCAAGCCCGTGCCCGTGCCCGCGCGCCCGATTGTGATGCCGGTGAATCCATTCGTCAGCGCCGCGAGGTCGGTCGTATCGAGGTTGAAAGTGCCCGCTGCGCCCGTGCCGATGCCGATGCTGCTCACATCCGAGTTGGGCCGGAGAAGTAGCGTGCTGCCGCCGGAGAGCGAACTGGCACCGCCGCCGAATACGACATCATCCGCCGTAAAGCTGATTGCTCCGGTGGCCGAAATTGCCCCGGCGGTCGTGATCGCGCCCGCGCTTGCCGTCACGCTAAAGGTCCCACTCACCGTCGAAGCGTTGAGCGTGATCGCGTTCGCATCGGTCAGTGACACATTATTTCCGCTCGTCACCGTCACCGCGGAGAAATCATTCGCAGAGTTCAACGTGATGTCGTTCCCCGCGCCTACCGCGAAGGTCGCGGTGCCACTCACCGAGATCGCCCCGCTCTGTGTGATGGCGCTGCCGCTGGAAGTGATGCTCAGTCCTCCGGCCCCAATCGTCAGCGCAGGCAACGCGCCGATGGTTTCCGTGTTCGTCGTCAGTGCGCTGAGCGACGAGAGCGACGTGAGCGTGAGGCTGTCATTGTCGGCGTCGCCGAAGATCGACAGTGCGCCGGTGAAGCCCGAGCCCATCGTAGTGATGGTGATCGCGTCGTCGCCGCTTCCGGCGTTGATGGTGATCGATCCGCTCGGGTTTGCAAACGTCACGCTTTCCGACAAGGTCGAATCAATCGTCATCGTCGCGCCGGTCGCGTCCACGAGCGAGATGCTCTCCGCGCCGCCGGTGAAAGTGAACACCCGGTCCGTCGCCGAAAGGTTATCCGTGATTGGCTCCAATCCGGTGTAGTTGATCACGCCGGCGAGCGCACCGGTCAGCGTTACGCTACCGTCGTTGGCGTTGGTAAAGCTGTGCGTCACCGTGCTTGTCGTGCCGCCGGTGATGACGAGGGAGTCGTTACCAAAAGCGCCACCGTTGAACGTCAGCCCTCCGGTCGGAATCACATTTCCACCCGTGAAATTGACTGTGAAGACGTCGTTGCCACCCAGCGTGTTGACCGTGATGCCGGAGGTGATGTTTGCAAACGGCACCTCGATGGTGTTGCCGTCGATCTGTGTCGCGCCCGTGCCCGCTGCAAGAAGATTGAGCGGGTCGTTGATACGGATGTTCGCGCCGTTGAGCGTAATCGTCAGCGTGTCGTTCGTATTGCCGCCGTCCGAGTCCGTGATGGTGAGCGCGCCCGCGCTCAGGCCGACGTCCGTCGTGCCGAGCGTCGTGAGCACCACATCGTTTCCGGTGCCGCCGATGTAAGTGAGCTTTTTCTGCACACCGTTAATCGTGACGAGCGAGCCTTCCGGCAGGCCGTTAAATGTGCCGGTCACCGCATCCGCTCCGTCGTTGTTCACGATGATAAAGCTATCGCCGCCCGTCGGCACATACCCGCCGCTCAGCACGAGGTCCACGCCAGTCAGGTTCACCAGGCCAGCCAAGTTGAGCTGGGTATATTGCGTATCCACCGTCGCGCCGGTGATAGAGATCGCGAGGTCCGCGCCCGACCCGAAAGCCAGAGCCGTCGCCGCAGAAGTCGTCACATCCACGCCGCTCGTAGTCGCCTGCACGCTGCCTGCCGCGCCGGGCGTCAGCGTGAGCGAGCCGCCGCCCGTGTTCAGCGAGCCGGTGCTAAAAATGATGTTGCCGCCGCTCGTCAGCCCGAAGTTGCTGCTCGTTGCGTGCGCAATCGCCGCGCTCACCGTGATCGCCCCACTCGTTGCGCCCCCGATATTCAGCGTGCTGGCCGTGATTTGGTCCAGCTCCGCATCCGTAAGCCCGAGGGTGAGCGGGCTGCCCGCAAGGGCGTCCGCACCGCCCACGTTAATGAACGTGCCCGCCGTCCGCGTGTTGAGCGTCGTCGTCCCCGTGCCGGAGTTGATGCTCGCGGTGCCTTGGATGCGCACGCTATCCGTCGTCAGCGTGACAGCTTGATTGCCGCCGGAGAACACCTGCCCGCCGGACTCAAAATCAATACCCCAGTTATTCGTCGCCGATGCGCCTGTGATCTGAATAGTGCCGTTCGTGGAGGAAATATCACCGACGAACCGGATCAAAACTCCCGTGCTATTCGCGCCGGTGGAGGTAGCCGTGCCGCTCACGACGACATTCCCAGTTCCGCCCGCAGAGATTACCCCTGTATTGAAGATGCCGTAACTATCCGAACCGGCAGCGCCCCCAGCGACACCCGTGACGGTAACATTCCCGCCCGCTGAGTCGATAATCGAGTTGTCGTATATAAACACACCCATCGCAGCGATCCCGCTCGCGCCGCCGGTGCCCGTGACTGCCACATTGCCCGTCCCACCGGCTGTAATGCGCCCGCTGAGATACCCGAGTAAGACGCCGATAGCACCCGTTTGGCCGCCCGTGCCGCCCGTGCCGTTCACGACGACATTGCCGCCTACGGAGGTGATGAGCGCGCCGCTTGCGTTATCCGGCATGTAAACGCCAAAGTTGTCGATCCCCGTCGTCGTCGAACCACCGAACCCGGTGACGACGGTCTTATCTCCGCCGCCACTGCCGCCGGAGACAAAGCCGGTATTGCCGACGAAGACGCCATGTTGATTACCCCCGCTGGTGCCGCCGCGACCCACGACAGTCACGACGCCGGTGCCGGTGGATTGCACAGCACCATCGATCTGCACGCCCACAAACCCGCCCGTCCCCGTCGCGCCAATATTGGCCGAAAGGGTCAATGCGCCGTCCACCGTCGAAATGTTCGACCCGCTCGCCAGCGCGAGATTGCGCACCGTCGTCAGCGAGATTGCACCCGTGCCCGACGCGGAAAGATCCGCCGAGGAATTTGCCAAGCTGATCGTTCCCTGCGCACTCGCCGTGAAGCTCTTATCTACCGCCATCGTCACCGCGTTGTTGAAAGTGATGCCCGCACCCGTCGCCAACGAAACATCGCTCCCCTGCGAAAGCGCCGCGCTCACCGTGAACGCCCCACTGTTGCTGTCGCCGATGACCAGCGCCCCGGCGTTGAAGAGATCCAGTTCCGCGTCCGAAAGATTCAGCGTCGCGCTCACGCCCACCGTCGAGCCGAGGTCGATGGCCACGCCGTTTGTGAGCTGCCGCACCGTCGCCGTTCCCGTCGTCTGGATCGTCGTATTGCCCAGCGCAACGCTGTCCGCCGCAATCGTGACCGCACCCGTCGCCGCGCCGCCGCCGATGGTGATGTCGTTCGCCCCGCTGCCCGTGCTGAATGCGTGCGAATTTGCACCTGCCGTCGCAGTGATACTGAGGGCCCCGTTCCCGCCCGTCAGCACGTCCGCATTATCAAACAGCGCCACGCCTTCGTTTGCCGCGCCACTCGCCCCCGCCGCGCCCGTGCCCGTGATGCTCACGCTGCCGTTACCCGTCGCCTGCACCAACGAGTTCGACTGCACCTTCACCCCGTACGCATTCGAGCCCGTCGCATTACTGCTCCCGGTGATAGTAATCGCCCCCGTCACCGTATTCACCGAAGTCCCGCTAAAAAGAGAAACGCCCATCGTGAACCCATCGCTCACCGCCCCGCCCGTCCCCACCAGCGTCACATTTCCACTCGTCGTCGTGATCGAAGTCCCATTCGTCAAATCGATGCCGATGCTCGCCCCGCCCCCGCTCACCGCGTCACCTTGCCCACGGATGCTCACCGCTCCAGCCCCCGTCGAAACCGTCACCCCATCAAAAAGAACGCCCTTATCCGTCGGCCCAAACACCGCCGTGCTGCCCGGAGTCGCCCCGCCGCCCACGGTGAAATCGCCGCCCAGCGTCGTAATCGTCGTCCCGCCGGAATTGATAAACACACCGCCGCTCCCGTTCGCATCCCGGTCCGCATTGAGCACCACATTCATCGCGCCCGTCGTGCTGATAATGTCCGCGCCGCCATTGATCACGATGCTGTCCCGCGCCCGCAAATCCACCGTCGCAGCCCCACCACTCGTCTTGCTGATGTCCCCGCCCACCACCACGCCGCCCGCCGTCGCCTCGATAAACAGCCCGCCGCCGCCAATCGTCAGCGCAGGGAGAGTCTGCACCGTATCAAAGCTCGCCGACAGCCCGCCAAAGGACTGCAACCCAGGATTGAAAAGAATGTCGTCCGCCCCGCCGCCGCCCGTCATCGTGAGCGTCCCGCCGTCGATCGCTGTTTTCCGCACATGCAACTCGAACGCACTAATCTGAAACACATCGAGCCCCAATATTTCCAGCGTGGTCAGGCCGCTGCTGTTGTAAAAGCCGGTGAAGGTTGCATCGACATTAAACACCGTCGTCGTCGTCCCAGTCAAATCCAGCAAGTCGCCCGTGATCGTCGTGTTCTCGCTCGCCAAAATATCGAGCACCGCCGCCGGCGCGATACGCGCCTCCAGCACCTCCGGCTGGAGCGTGGATTTTTTACCAAAGGGAAGTGTGGCGACCTCGCGCTTCTTGAGCGATTGGAGGAATTTCTGCCAGCGGGTCGAAGAGTTTGTATTCATGAAATGAGATGTTCTAAAATTTGTCGAAAAAGTGTCCGGGGTTGGTTGAAAAAAATAATCAGGCGAGATTGATGCTGGATGTAGCGCTTTTCACGCCCGGTCCGGCTTCATTTGCGGCTTCGCAGAACACTTCCAGAATGCCCGCCGTCGGCTGGTCCGGGAATTCTTTGATCGGGTCGTTCGTGCGGCCTCCGAAGCGGAACTCCGTGTCCACGCCGATGAGCTTGGAGAACCAACGGTAATACGTGGCCAGCGGCACTGCGGGGCACTGGGCGAGGACCGTGGCCTGGCCCGAAATCTTTGCCAGCGTGACATTTTGCGGCTGGCCGGGGGTGACGGTTGCGCCGGGCCGGTTGAAGCCGAAAAGGTCCCACCGGGCGTCGAGCGGCCCCATGAGCCCGCCGAGCAGGCCGTAGAGGCTCTGGATGGCGGTGCGCAGCACTTTCTCATCCGCCGCACGCGCATCCTTCTTGTCAATGAGGAGCACTTTCGCGTTGCGAAACGCGAGGTCCGCAGCGGCGAACTCGGTCTTCACCGTGGAGTAGATCGAGGCGTTAAAATTCACTTTGGGCGACGCGATCTGGTAATCCGGGTTCGCTAAAATGAAAGTATCCAGCGCCCCGCACAGCGACTCCAGCGCACCCGCACTCTCCGGCACCGCCGTCGTCTGGTTCACCCAGCCCGCCGCCACCCAATCCGGGCTCCAATCGTCCCCAAATGAAATGCACAAAACTTTCCGCGCCAGCAAGCAGGCCGCCCGCATGTCATCCACGCGGAGGATGCGGACGCCGGAGAGGTCCGCCACCGTATTCCGCGCGGCACTAAACGCTGACTGTTTCGTCCCGAGCGCCGTCACTTTCGGGCCGAAATTGGCGACGGTAAATTGCAAGAGCCCGAGCGCCGTGCCCGCCTGGCCGATGCCGACGACATTTTGCCCGCCAAGGTCCAGAAGTTCTGCAATGGAGTTAGGAAGTTTGTTCGTTGCCATAATTAGAGGTGGTTGAGTGTGAAAATGCCGCTTATTGAGACTGGACAGAGGCGCACGGTCTCAAACGAACCGTCCAGCGCTGACCCTGCCGCCGCACGAGCCCCTCCGAACCGTCCAGCGCTGACCCTGCCGCCGCATGGGCGCTTCCGAACCGTCCAGCGCTGACCCTGCCGCCGCATTGGCACTTCCGAACCGTCCAGCGCTGACCCTGCCGCCGCATAGGCACTTCCGAACCGTCCAGCGTTCACCCTGCCGCCGCACCACCCCGCGCGACGCATCCGCGAGAGCCCGTGCGCAAGATTCCGAGCGCCCCGAGCCATCCGGGCACGGGGATGCGCAAGTGAATCGGTTTCTGGCGTGGTATTCATTGCGGGATTTGCGAGCGGTTTATTAGTGCGAAGTTCGGGCGGTGCGCCCTCTGGTATCAAGGCGTCCGACACTGGAAAGTCAACGGCATTTTCGCCGCAAACGCCCCAAATCGACGCCAAAGATTAAAAAGCTGACATGGAAGGTGAAATTTATCCGCCAAAAAGCAAACGGTATTTTTGTGACCCTTTGGAAAGATTCTCCCCCCGCAGGCGAAATCACCGGCCCGCGGAGAACCACGAATAATTCGGTTTACGGTTGCCGGGTTGGCAAGATCACACCGGCACCCGCTTTTCTATTTTTATCAGAGGCTCTTGCAAAACGAACCACACCGGGGATTTCCCAACAGGCTCATGAGTCTCGAAGTCCAAATTCCGTCTCACGGACGACTTCTGCCGCGCTCCACATTCGCCTGCATCGCGGCGAGGAGTTCTTTGACCTTATCCGGGTGTTCGGCGGTGAGGTTCGTGCGCTCGCCGGGATCGGTGCGGAGGTTGTAAAGTTGCACGGCAGGCTCGCCGGGTGCGGGCTTGATGGAACTGGGTTTACTAAACCCGCCGGAGCCGAGACCGTTGATCAATTTCCAATCGCCGGAGCGAATCATCATCATCGACGCCCCGCTTCCCGCCTGCATGACGATAGGCGCGCGGATGGGGCTTTCGGCGGGCTGCGTTCCTTGCAGCACGGGCAGAAAACTGAAGCTGTCCGGCCCTGCATCGTCGGGAATCTTCGCACCACAAACGTCCGCGAGAGTGGCGAGCACATCGGTGAAACAAATCGTCTGCCCGCTCACGCTCCCGGCTTTGACCTGCCCCGGCCAGCGCACGATGAACGGCATGCGATGCCCGCCTTCCCAAGCATCCGCCTTCATTCCGCGCAGTCCGCCGGCGGAGTCGTGGCCAAGTCGCTGAATATCGGCTTCGTACCAGACAGGACCGTTGTCCGAGGTGAAAATGACGAGCGTATCCTTCGCGATGTCCGCTGCATCCAAGGCCGCGAGGATGCGTCCGATCTCCGCATCCATCATCATCGCAAAATCCCCATACATCCCCGCGCCGCTCTTGCCCGCAAACTCCGCCGATGGCAGCCACGGCGTGTGCGGCGCGGTGGGCGCGAAGTAGAGCATGAAGGGCGTGCGCGCGCCCTGATTCGCAGCAGCGTGCGAGCGGATGACTCCGATCGCTTCCTCCGTGAATCGAGGCAGCACATCCTTCAGCGCCATGCCCGGCGCGATGCCGCCTTCGCGCCAGAATTCGCCCTGAATCGGCGACCAACCCTCCGAGCTGCGGGCCGCGATATGTTGCGTCGGCGGCGCCACGGCCCGGTCTCCGCGGATGAAAAAATACGGCGGAATATCCGTGGATGCGCGCATCCCGAAATAGCTGTCGAACCCGCACGCCAGCGGTCCGCCCGGCAGCGGCTTGTCGTAGCCGTCCTCCAGAAAACCAAGATGCCACTTCCCCACCATCGCCGTGCGATAGCCCTGCGATTTCAGCAGCGAAGCCACGGTCACCTCCCCCGCTGCAACGAGCGGCTTCTTCGGCCAAACAGAAACATCGATGCGGAAAGGAAAGCGCCCCGTGATCAGTCCATACCGCGAGGGATGGCACAGCGGGCCGGGCGCATGAGCATCGGTAAACCTCATGCCTTCCCGCGCAAGCCTGTCGATGTGGGGCGTCGCGATCTTCGACTTCGGATTGTAGCAACCGGGATCGCCGTAGCCCATGTCATCGACGAGGATGATGATGATGTTTGGCTTCTTTGCTTCGGCAGCGAAAAGGACGGCGAACGGGGACAGCAGGAGAGCCGCGATGATGACAAAGAGTTGTTTCATGTTTCGTGGTGAAATCATCCGCTTCCGATCTGCGCCGCGCGAGATTTTTCTAGAATGAAGCCGGCGGGGTTTGAACCCGAATACCGCGAACGAAACTTGGAGCCACGGTTCGGGCGGCGAAACCGGGAACGCATGGCCGAATGACCGCCAAAGGCTTCGGTGGTCATTGCTCGGAGTTTTTTTGTTTTGAACACGCTCCTTCCGGACACCGCACCAGATGAACAGTGAATCGCTGCGCTCGGCATAAATATTCTTCGCCCCATCATTGTCTGCGTCAGTTCCGCGGCACTTGCGCCGCCGCGTGCGAACCGGTAAAGCCCTGCGATGCTTACAAAGCGCGTTATTCCATGCCTTGATGTCCACGACGGGAAAGTCACCCGCGGCGTGCAGTTTGGCCGTGCCGAATCCGGCGGCCTGCGCAACGTGGGCGACCCGGTGGAACTCGCGCAGCGCTACAACGACCAGGGCGCGGATGAGATGGTCTTCTTTGACATCACCGCCAGCGCCCACGGTCGCGCGACGATGGTGGGCGTGATCGAGCGCACCGCAGCGTGCTGCTTTATGCCGCTCACCGTCGGCGGCGGAATCCGCGTGGTGGACGACATGAGCGCGATGCTCAAAGCGGGCGCGGATAAAGTGAGCATCAACTCCAGCGCCATCGCCACGCCGGAACTCATCACCGCCGGTGCGGAGAAATTCGGCAGCCAGTGCATCGTCGTCTCCATCGACTGCAAGCGCACCGCGCCCGACGTGTGGAAGGTCTTTGTAAAAGGCGGGCGCGAGGAAACCCAATGGCACGCCGTCGAGTGGGCCGAAGAAGCCGTCCGCCGTGGCGCGGGGGAAATTGTGCTCAACTCCATCGACGCCGATGGGACAAAAGCGGGCTACGATTTGGTCATCACGCGACGCGTGAGCGAAGCCGTGGGCGTGCCCGTCGTAGCGAGCGGCGGGGCTGGGAATCTGCAACACATGGCCGACGTCCTCAGCGAAGGCCGCGCCGACGCAGTGCTCGCAGCGAGCATCTTCCATTTCGGCGAATACACCGTGAGCGACGTGAAGCGCTTCCTTGGCGAAAAGGGCGTGGCCGTGCGGCTGGTCTGATGCAGCCGTAGCCCGACATTCCAATGTCGAGTATGGACGTGCTTACCGAAATGAGCGCCCGCTTCGACGTCAACTAATCAGCAGCAAGCGCGGCAGCGAGCCGGGGATGTTCTCCGGCGCACGATGAATGCAAGGCGGGACGGGACTTCCGGGATAGTCCACGGCGATACGCCAGAGGTTGCCGACGCCGAACGAAACCGGCTGCGCATTCGGGGCCGGGGCGTAATGCAGGTCGTAGCAGTTTTCGTTGAGGTATTCGAGGAACGCATCGTCGTCTTTGCCGCCGTAGAGCTTCAGCAGTTCGGCGCGGGTCTCCGGGATCTCCACCCGCCGCAGCGCTTCATCGTTGCGCAGGAGATCGCTCGACGGACCGAAGTAAGTGCAAAGCCACGTATCGGTTTCCGTCGTCGCGCTATCGACATGAAAATCATACACATCAATCGGCACCGGTCCCGGCTCGTCTTCGCGCGGGTAGCCGTGAATGCAGTCGAGGATGGGCGCGAAGCCGTGTTCGGTGAGCAGTCGCTGGTCTTCGATGAGAACCTCCACCGCTTCCCTGCCGAGTTTGCTCAACGGCAGACTGCGCAGCCGCGCTTCATCGAGCGTGGTGATTCCCTCGCTCACCACAAGCTGCTCCACGACCTCCCGGAAATCGCCTGTCAGCTCCCTCTCCCAGCACATCGCATTGATGCCATCGCCAAACGGCGTAGAGACCAGCTCTTGGAAGCTATTGACGATCTTGATGCGATCGTAATCGGCCGGCAGGTGGAGCAAACTCATGTCACGATGTCCGGTCGTCGCCTCGTGCCGCGACCAGTCGCCGAATGGCCGCGATAAGCTGCGGTATTTTCATGGGCTTCACAAGGTGCTCCGAAAACCCAGCGTCGTGGCTCTTGCGGACATCCTCTTCCATGCCGTAACCGCTCATTGCGATTCCGGGGAGCGGCTGGACATCCTGCATTCTGGTCATTAGTTCGTATCCCGTCGCATCGGGCAGACCCAGGTCGCTCACGAGGATGTCAAAGGTTTCAGTCTTCGCAACGGCCAGTGCATCCGCAACGGTGGCGGCAGTGGTGACGGCGAATCCTTCGAGTGAGAGGAGAGTTTTCAAGGCGCATGCAGTGTCCGAGTGGTCCTCGACGATGAGGAGGCGCAGGGCAGGAGTCGGGAAGCACCCCAGTGCAGCGGGCTCTTCGGTCACCGCGGCGTCCAGCAGTTTGCCCGGTAGTTCGATGGTAAATGTGGACCCCCGTCCCGCGCCGGGGCTTTCGGCCCGGATCGTTCCCCCGTGGAGTTCGATGAGCGCTTTTGAAATGGCGAGCCCAAGGCCAAGCCCGCCGAACTCCCGCGTAATGCGGGCGTCGCCCTGCTCAAACGCATCGAAGATTCGGGGCAGGGTGTCCGGCGGAATGCCCGCACCGTTGTCTGTTACGCGAATCTCGACGCGCGTTGGCGAAAGTCGCTTGCTGGAGACGTGGATGGCACCGCTCTGAGGCGTAAATTTGACGGCGTTATTGAGCACGTTCCAAATCACCTGCTTAAAGCGGGCCGGGTCCGCCATGATGAATCCCGCATCCTTGCAAAGATCGAGCGTGAACTGGATTTCCTGCCCGAGCAATTGCGGCCGGCAAATGGAACACACATGCAGCACTGCGGCGTTGAGCTCCAGCGGCTCGGTTCGCAGCGTCAGCTTGCCGCTCGCGATTCGGCTTACGTCCAGCAGGTCGTCGATGAGGTTGGTCTCCATCTCGATGTTCCGCCGGATCATCGCCATGCTCTCCCGGACATCCGGGCGAAGTTCCCGGTCATGCTCCAACGCTTCCGCCGTCATGAGCACAGGGGTGAGCGGGGTGCGCAGCTCGTGGCTAAGAACGGCGAGGAACCGGTCCTTCGCCGCGTTGGCCGCCACGGCCTTTTCCGTTGCCTCGCGTAATCTATCGGCGGCCAGTTCGCGCTCGGTGATGTCCCGGATGACTCTGGATGAGCCGATGATCTTGCCCGCAGCATCTTTCATCGGCGAGACGGTGATCGACGCGTGAAATTTCCGCCCGTCCTTGGCTTGCCGCGTCGCTTCAAAAGTCCCCCCGCGCTCCCCGATGACGATTTGACGCTGTAGATCGTGCTCTGCCCCATGCCCAGCGTCCGGGATGAGCCGCATGATCGACGTGCCCATAATCTCGTCCGCGCGGTAGCCGAAGATCTGTTCCGCTCCTGGATTCCAACTGGTGATGATCCCGTCGAGATCTTCGCCAAAGAGCGCGTCGTGCGACGACTCGACGATAGCCGCCAGCCGCGTAACGGCGTCCTCCGCGCGCTTGCGTTCGGTGATATCGCGGCCGATGCCGAGGATGCCGACGACGTGGCCCCTGCCGTCGCGCAGCGGCGCCTTCAGGGTGAGGAAAGATCGCGCCTCGTCCGCCACCGGGGCCGTGTCCTCGAACTGCATGGGCACTACACCGGCGATCACCGCTTGGTCCTGTTGCCGCATCGCAGCCGCCACGTCCGGCGGGAACCAATCGTCGTCCGTCTTCCCCACGAGCTGCTCGGGGGT